>DYVS01000235.1:0-14719 GCA_020743075.1 Butyricimonas virosa
CCCGGCAGGGGGTGTTTGTTTTCATCAAAAACCAGTCCGGTTAAGATATTTTTCTCGGGTTCTGCTATTTTGGGGGTAATCACGATGATGTCATTCTGGAAAGTGTACGAGAATCCCGTGGGACGCAGTATTTCTTCCATGACTTCCTGAACACTTTTATTTCTGACGGAAATGGTGATTTCCCCGATCTGTTCACCTTGATTGGTGTTAAAAATGAAACAATAACCTGTTTGTTTTTGAATCTCAGCGAAAAATTCCTTGCTTGTAGCGTTCTTGAAGTCCAGCGTGACTTTTTTCTGCTGCGAGTAGCCGGAGGCTGACAATCCGAGGTTAAAAACCAGAAGAATGAATGTGCAAATCTTCATAATTAAAATAATTTTACTTTTAGGACGCTCATGTACATGAGGTCGAAATTCAAAAGTTTTCATAAATTTGTGGTTTAATTTATTTAGTATTAGAATAAATGAGATGTCCAGTCTGATTTATTCGTTGTTCTGTAAGGACGGATGATGGTGGAACATCTCCGTCCTTTGTTTTACCTGTTCGTGTACTCGTTTTTGTTTATAATAATTGTTCTTTCTTTTATATGAAATGTAGCGCTAACGGTGGATTCAATGGCATTTAAGATGACATCGATGTTGTCATATCGTTTCAAGTGACCCGTGAAGCAGACGTTCTTTACGGATTCATTTTGATAAAATAGTTCCACGTCATACCACAGGGCAAGCTTGTCTAGAATAGTTTCCAGACGTTCGTTGTCGAATAGGAATATACCTTCTGTCCAAGCCGTGTACGGGGTGGTATCGACATCCCGGATGGTGATATCCCCGTCAGTTTTTTGCACGATGGCTTGCTGGCTGGGTTTCAAGATATACTCTTGCGATGAATCTTGAACCCGGATTCCGACGGAGCCTTTGACTAGCGTAGTTTGTATTTGATTCCCAAGTAATGTGTTTATATTGAATGTGGTTCCGTACACTTTTACTTGGACGTCTTCAGCGATAACGAGAAAAGGTTTGTTCGTGTTTTTGCTTACTTCGAAATAAGCCTCTCCCGAAAGGAATATCTCTCGTTTGTCGGGAGCAAAATTCTTCGGGAATCTTAATTTGGAATTCGAATTCAGATGCACGAATGTTCCATCTGGTAAGGTGATTTTGAATTCCCCGCCACGGGGTGTTACTAGTTCATGATATTGTCTTTCTTTTTCTGTCGTGGAGTCTGAAATATATACGAGTTTGTCGCCTTGTAAAACTAAATCGATCCCTTCCGGTAGTGCGGGTAGTGCGTGATCCGGCGATAAGTCAATCGTTTCTCCTTGTGACAGAATCAAAATTGCTTTGTTGTTTCCATGAGTGATAGGTGATTGCGAAATTTCACGGGTTACTGGTTCTTGATTCACGAGTAAATAAACAAGTCCCACGAGTACAGGAACGAGAAAAATAGCCGCATATTGGCTTAGACGGTAAATAGACTTTACTTTATGTGGTTGGGTATTCTTTTTGAATTTTGAAAATGCCCTTTCGGAATCGATGTGTTTTCGGGTTTCAAACTTTTGAATCCTCTTTTCGGGGGAGATGACCTGTTGAAAGAAGGAGCGATTCTTTTCGTCTTCTTCCAGCCAAGCGGTTAACTCTTCTTGCTGTGTCCCGGAAATTTTATTTTCCATGTACAACACGATTAGCTCTATAATTTTGCGATGCCTGTTATCCATAAGTATTCATTTTGTATAATAAACAACATGGGTAGTAAAAAGTACGACGCTAAAAATGAAAAAAGTACTTTTTCTCTATTCTTTCTTTATTCTTTATATATGTTCTTACTACTTCCTTTACTGCTCTTCTACTGCTATTTTAGAACTATTTATTTCAAATTAAATGGCTCTTTTTATACTAGAGAAGGTGCGGAGATATGCTAGCGAAATGACAAGGAATCCCCGGTATAGGCGTTTTTACATGAATAGTAAAAAGAAAAATAGCGGGTTCAGGCTTTCTTTTAAACGTTGAAATGCCTTCTGTTTTTGGCTTTTAACCGTTGAAAGGGAAATGCCGAGTTGAGAGGCAATTTCATTTTCTTTTTTCCCGGCCAAGTGTAATTTGAATATTTCCTTACAGCGTTTCGGCAGTTGGTCGATGACATTGAAGAAAATACGGTAAATCTCTTCTTCCATGACTTGGAAAACTTCCGATTCGTCTGATATTGATTCTCCTTGCTGGTAATTAATGTAATTTAATTCTGCTTTTTGGTGTTTCAGGTGGTTGATTGAACGATTCCGGATGAATAAATAGATAAACGAATGAAATGCGGAGATTGAATCAAAATACGTGTCTTTTTCCCACAATAGGGTCATTAAATCTTGCACAATGTCTTCGGCAACTTCCTGTCTGACATAGTGCATAGCGTACATGACCAAAGACGCATAGTAATCTTTGAAGAGCATTTGGAAAGCTTCCTCTTTTTTTCGGTTTAGCGCTTTAATAAATTGCTCGTTCGTGGGCATGGTGATGTAACGTTTAATTCTCTTCGCGTTAAAAATAGGAAATAAATAAAGAAATAACAAACTGGTGAACGAGGCTGGGATGAATGTGTCAAAAGTTCATAAGGTGACGGGAGGCCTTCGGACAGAATCCATTGTCAGCAAAACTGCCATAGACAAGGTGCCTTTGAGAGGCTAAAAGATGGAAGAAGTTTAGAGTTTAAAGTTGGAAATCAAGAAACGCTGGCTTCGTGTGGTTGGGATCTAAAATTTAAAATTAGTAAGGACTTTATGAACTTTCAGAACCGAAGGTTCGACTTTATAGACATTATAAACTAGAGGCGGGGCTGTCCAAAAGACTTTTTGGACAGCATCGTCGCACCTATCTCATTCTATTGTTTGTGTACTTTGTGATCAGCGTGTTCCGAAGTTGTACGTAGGTTTGCATGATCGTGTCGGCACATTCCTGCGTGTATTTATTGAGTAATTCTGTCGCTTTCTTGGGATTTTTCTTTTGCAAGGCGATAAACTCTTTCTCGATCTCTGCGTTGCGTTCGAAGAAGGATTGTTCCATGGGAGCCCGTGCGGCGTCCAAATCCTTTTTCCCGTCCTGCCAGTTTAGGTAGAGTAAGTTATCGACAAAATCAATGGCCCAGCGAGCGGAATTGTCGGAGTATTCTTTGGGGTTATACGTGGAATAGACTTTCGGGATACGGGTCACGCCGGTGAAGATGGGTAGGTAAGGCGAAGTATAGGCGTTATCTTGGAAGACCCAGTATATTCCTCCGATTTCCCGGGGAAGATCCGAGCGGAGCTGGGCAACCATGCCGTATTCTCCGTCAACTCGTGCAACTAGGCGTCTACGGGTAGTTTTCATTAATTTTTGTGTTTCACTTGATGGGAAAGGGGTGGCCAGTTTACTTTTCACCATGTTCCCGTTCTTGTCCGGATAGTACCAAACAGCGTCGTTCTCTTTATCATATATTGTTCCCGTGAAGGTTGAGCGTTGGAAGTCCATGAAGTCTTTCACGGATACTTGCCGTTCCGGTTTAAAAGAGAAGGGGTACACGCTAAGCGGTTCCACGTATTGGATATATTGGTTCAAGTTATCGAACGGGTTGTTGGTACGTCTGGAAGGGATCGGGTCGAGAGAAGGAGCGAAAGTGTTGACGAATAACCAAAAACGGTTTGTGGCCCATTCTCTGGGAGTGGGAGCATAAACATCTTGCCAGATGAAAGGTTTTCCGCTTGCCGGGGAATACCAGCCGTTTTCAATGGCTACCTGCTGGTAGTTGGAAGAGGCACGGAATTGTTCCGGTTTTGAAAGATCTATTTCTTTAATGATGCTCCAGTTGGGAATTATGGCGATTTCATCGTCCGGCACCCGTTGAGCGGCCCAGATCACTCCCGGCTTACCACTTTCCGGGGTCCAGTTTTTACCGACACTGAAAAGTTCGAGAACCCATACTCCTTCCGGATCTGCGATCGTGAGACATTCTGATTCCGGCCCGCAAGAGGGAAGGAACCCGTATTTTTCCATGAGTGAGGTGATAAGGGTTAGGGCCTCTTCTGCCGTTTTGCAACGTTGTAAGGCAAAAATCATGGCTTGCTCCACGGTCATGATCTGTTTCCCTTCTCCTTTGTTTACTTGTAATTCGGGACGTTGGCTTGTGGTGCTTTCCCCGATACATAGTTGGTACTCGTTGATGTGTGAGTAAGCGGATTGGAAATACGTGTAGGTTTGCTCGACTTGCGGGATGTAGCCTAATATTTCCCCGTTGTCATCCAATGGGAGGTCAACTCGCTGTATCCCGTAATACACGGGAGCCATGCTTCCTTGGGGAAATTTCTGGCCCGCCACGACCCGGATGCGGCAGTCTGCTCCGGCATCCGTGTGAGAGTTTAATACACTACCGTCGACAGTGGCTTTTTTGCCGGCCACGATGATCGTGCAGGCTTTTCCTGTCTGTAAAAAGAGGAAGGCTGCTGCTAGAAGTAAAAAAAAGGTTTTCATGTGCAATATGATTTTTTGTTTTGTGATTGTGAGGGTTTATTCTTTAATATTTATAGTTGTGATATTGTCTAACTGACACAATCAATACTCTCGGTGGCAATGTATATAAAAAATTTTATTATTTGATATTTATAAGTGAAAACATGATTTAGTAAGAAATATAAAAATACGTTTAATCTGATGGAGGAGATGACTCAAAGCATGCTATGAAATTAAATGTGTTTGATGTATATTGAAAATATTGCTATATAGTAATCAAAGCTACTTATTTTGTTTGAAAGTTTAAAAAAAGTGATTATCTTTGAAGACGGGAGAGTATAAGCATGAATTACTAATCTTTTAAAATAGGTAATTATGAAAAAATATCTACTATCTATTTTGACGGTAAATTCCTTCTTTTTATCGTCATGTGCTTCACTGAACCCCAATAATGTAAGGCATGTTATTGAAAAAATCGACAATAAGGATTATGTTGTAGATTTGAGAGGTGGGCTTTATGATTATGAAGGGAGACTGATAATATATACTTGTAAATTCATTCACGTACATGGAGATTCTTTAATTTGTTACACGGAATATAGTAAAACCGAAAGCTTTAGTCCGATAAGAACTGAATGTTTCAAATATGAAATTTCCAAATACGATCAAAAAAGAACCCCTCGGGGAAGGACGGAAATTTATTTCTGGCTTAATAGATATACTAAAGACGGTTCTCCTGTAGATAATTATGTTTATTTCGACGAAATTCCTAAACGTATCATATTTAGAATTGCACTTTCGGGGCGAGTTCGTGTTTATATCAATGATGAACCCCCTGTTATTGGTGTCTTGAGATGATAAACCATTTTACTGGAATCATAACTATTGTATAACTAATAACTTACGAAATTATGGAAAAGCTACATTTGCTATTTTGTTTGTGCTTAATTACTAGTTGCTCAAATGGTCCAGAATTTGTTGAGCCTAAAATAGGCTACATTGACTATTTAAGTTATCCAGAAGATAAACTTACGCAAGGAGATAGATTCCTGCTTGTAAGTGTTGATTTTCAAGAAGGGGTGCTCTCGACCTCATTAGACACTAAATCTGCTTTGGAGCAAGGGGTATCAGAAACGAGATTTAATTATTTTCTTGAATTTCTACAAAACGAGAATCAAAAATTTGAAAAATACCTAGATGCAGGAGCCATTGTTTTCTACAATGGAAAACCATTTACTCGAAATAAAGATCTTTTACAGTATATTGATGTTGACGAAGTTGAATTCTCGTCTAGAGCTCGTTATGAGCAGCAAGTAGCATTGGGTTCAAAGACGTTTGTGATGGGGTATGATTGGGCTCCCACAGACGTGATCAACTTTAATGGACCTTGTAAAATTTCTGCATCTGTTGCAGGGCAGGGATCCTTTCGTTTGAAAGAAGAAAGTAAAAATCTAACAGTACTTTTGGATAATGCCATGAGTACGTCAAAAGCAACACTTAAATGGGGATTTGGAAATAACGTGGATTGGTCTTGGAAGGTTACTTATAATGCATCGACAGGGGGTACAAAGGCAACTCTATTTTTTACGGGATATTTAGAAGAACCGATGCCTCCTGAAGATCCAACTAATCCAGATTATGTGTATTTTTGGAAAAATATACCCTCATATATACTTATTTATAAAGATACAGGAGATCAAACAATACATGTAGGCTCAACTATCCCTGGGACATTTACAGCACAACTTTATAAATTTTCTCGTCCCAAAAGAACTCTTTATGCGCAACAAGATTTTAATGAACAATATGGAGCACGTTTGCGCTATCCTTTGGAATGTACATTTTGGGTTGTGATATATCGTAAAATAATAAGACAAGATGAGGTTACGTATGATTATTTGGGTGATACTCAATATCCTTATCCTCCATACCCGAATCAAAAAGAATAAACTTTTGTATTTCTAATAGTTTTGTGGTGCTGACTAAAAGTAAAATTTTCAGTCAGTATTTTTTTAAGCTTCTGTTTTGTCCTATGATAGGTTTATGTTTGCTTATGTGTAATTTTTTAGATTAATAAGTAGAAGTTTTGAGCTGTTATATATTTGGCCTGCAAGGATCGAAGACGTATCTGTAAGGAAGAAAGACTGTTGCTAAAAATAAAAAAAGTTTTCATGATAATTTTGAAATTCGATAATTGTTTTATTAGTTAGCTCAAAGGTAAGAAAAATACAAAATAATGCTAATGTTAAAAATGTTCTGAAATAATGTATATCGGATGAACATTTTTTATATTTGACCAATCTTTAGCTTTATTATTGTGTGTAATACAAATGATATAACAAATAAGCATTGGGTTTGTGGATTAAGAAATCAATCTCATGAGGTCTTTGAGGTGGTTTTTAAAACCTATTATCCTAGTCTCTATCGGTTGGCTTATGCTTATTTGATGTGTAAAAATCTAGCTGAAGATATTGTGCAAGATGTTTTTGTGTCGTTATGGACAACGGCAAAATCGTTACCTCCGGATACACGGTTGAAAAGTTATCTTTATTCTTCAGTGAAACATGGATGTTTGGATTATTTGAAACATTTACAAGTGATTGATAGTAATAAGGAAAAGTTGACGGAAGCATTGATTTTTTCCGGGACCATGGAATATGAAGATAACCAAGAGCTTTTGGCAAAAGTGAAACAGTGTTTGCAAGATTTACCGGAACAACAGCGGATGGTGTTAGAATTGAAAGTGCTTAAAGGTTTAAGTTATAAAGAAATTTCTAGTGAGCTGAAAATCTCAGAGGAGTCTGTTCATACTTATGTGAAGAGAGCATATAAGCATTTACGAGATTCAATACCAGTTATTTATATCCTTCTTCGGTTGTTCGTACGTATGGAATAAATCTATTCTAATAAATTTTTCAAAAAAAATACTTGAGTTTTGTCCCCCGATTTTAAAGAGTGTCGTCTTTGTATATGTAAAGAGATGATAAACTATGGATATCGAATGGGAAAAAATAAAACGAGTAATTACAGGGAATGCTTCAGAACAAGAGAAGCAAGAGGTGGAAACTTGGAAAGAGGAAAGTGGGCAACGGGAGGAATTTTACGAAGATGCTGTTTCTTATTACGACAATATTTCGGAAGAAAATGATGATCTGTCGCAAGAGGAAATCGCAAGGGCTTGGTTGCAGGTGCGGGCACGGACTTCGAAACGGAGGCAGATATCTCGTCAGATGATAGGATGGATTGCCGGTGCGGCTATTTTTGCCGGATTGCTTTTGGGAGTACGGTTATTTTTTACCGAACCGATACGTGACGTGCCGCAAAAGGTCGAAACTGAAGGAATCCGGCTTGTGTTATCGGACGGAACGACTCATATGGTACAGACAGAGGAACAGGTTACTTTGGATATTCCTGGCTTTGAGGTAAATGAGAAAGAGGGGTTAAGACAATTGGAAAAGCAACAAGAAATTCCGGATAAGAGAGAAGTAACATATAATGAAGTCATTGTTCCACGGGGTGCGGATTATCAATTGACATTGGCAGACGGAACGCATGTAATGTTAAATTCAGATTCCCGGATTCGTTTTCCTGATGAGTTTGAAGGGAGTGAACGGAGGGTGTATGTACAGGGAGAGGTTTATTTTAAAGTTGCTCACGATGAGAATTGTCCGTTTTTCGTGGAGACGGGAGCGATGATGGTGAGAGTATTGGGGACGGAATTTAACGTGAAAGCTTACGAAGGAACCGGAACCGCCACAACGCTGGTGGCGGGACGGGTAGGTGTGAAAACCAAGACGGATTCTTTGACTTTGGTTCCAGGAGAACAATGTGAAGTTGACGAGGTTTCCGGTAGGCTGACGATACGGGAAGCCGATCTAGTGACGGTGCTGGCATGGAAAAACGGGGAGTTTGTGTTTAAGGACGTGGCGTTAGAGGATATGATGAATGAGCTTTCCCGTTGGTATGACATGGAGGTGGTGTATGAGTCGGAAGCATTAAAAAGTGATCGTTATTATATATACGTGGAGCGGAGCAAGACGCTTGAAGAGGTATTGAACAAAGTAGCATTAATTGGAAACATGAAATACAAGATAGATGGGAAGAAAGTAATAATATCTCGGCAATAAAAAAGCAAGAGATGGAGCAAACATCTCTCGCCTTATGCTGAATTAATTCAATAAATAAATTCAAAAACAAAGTTATGAAAAAAAATCGACGAAAATGGTTTGGGATGAGCCCAAACAGGAAATTTATTTTCCTGTTACAAACGATTTTTCTACTCAGCGGATTCTTATTCTGTGTTAATACCCGTGTATGCGGGCAATCTGCACCCAAAGTAAGTATTGATCTGAAGCATGTGACATTTGCGAAAGTTATTGAGAATTTGCGGCAACAGACGGGATACGAATTCGTGTTTAATGCTCGAGATGTGGAGCACGTGAAAGATGTATCTCTTTCTTTGAAAAATGTCTTGCTGCAAGTGGCGTTGGATTCGCTGGTGAAGGGCAAAGGATTAACGTATGGAATCACGGGACAGACGGTGGTTATTAAAAAACAGACCGCGGAGCAGGAGGTTAAATTGTTGAAAGTCAGTGGTCGTGTTGTGGATGAGAAAGGGAACCCGATTCCCGGGGCGACAATTGTGATTGTGGGAACGACTCAAGGGGTTGCTTCTGATGCAGAAGGACGCTATTCAATTGCCACAAAACCCGATGACATTTTGCGAGTTTCGTTTATCGGCTACAAGACGGAAACAGTTGACATTAAAGGGAGGGACAAGTTAAACATCCGTTTGAATCTCACGGAGGAAAACCTTGAGGAGGTGACTGTCGTGGCATTCGGTGAGCAAAAGAAAGAGAGTGTGGTTGGTTCCATCACTACAATAAAAGCGATGGACTTAAAATCCTCTAGTAACGATCTTACGTCTGCTTTCGTGGGGAAAATTGCTGGAGTTATCGGTTGGAAACAAAGTGGATTACCTATTGCTTTGACAGAGGACGAGATGAATACCAAGTTTTATATACGCGGTATTACCTCATTCCAAAGTAATGCAAATTCTGATCCGTTGATCTTGTTGGATGGAGTGGAAAGTTCAAAATTAGACCTTGCACGTATTGCTCCCGAAGATATTGAAAGTTTTAGTGTATTAAAGGATGCATCTGCTACAGCGATGTACGGGGCAAGGGGGGCCAATGGTGTCATTCTAGTCACGACGAAAAAAGGAGAAGAAGGAAGTGTATATACTACTACTCGTTATGAAATGGTAGTTTCTCAACCGACGAAAGAGATTGATGTTGTGGATCCTGTTACTTATATGAGGCAGTATAACCAAGCATTATTGGCTCGTTCGGAATCGGCTACGCCTAAATATAGTGTAGAACACATTAATCGTACAGCTTCCGGTAAATATCCTTCATGGGTTTATCCTGCTAATGATTGGTATAAAATTTTGTTCAAAAATAGGACCATCAATCACCGGGTGGGAATTAATCTTCGCGGTGGTTCTAAAGTCATACAATATTATGCTTCTTTAGGATATAATCGAGATGAAGGAATGTTGAAGACAGACAGATTAAATGAATTTGATTGTAATATCACGAATAATCAGATATCCTATCGGACGAATTTAAATATTAATTTAAACGCAGGAATTAGATTGTTAATTAATTCATCTGCGACGTTGGATAAATATCATGGGCCTATTGATAGTCAAGTTGCAGCATATCAACAAGCATTCAATGCATCTCCGGTGGATTTTGCTCCTACTTATCCGGGTGATGCAACTTATGGATGGCCTCATATCCGTTTTGGAACAACTGCTTCACAGCAGACTAATCCTTATATGCTTTTGCAAAGAGGATATACAGAAACTACTCGTTTTTCGACTATAAATAGAGCTGAATATATACAGAATCTGTCTTCGTTGATAAAGGGTTTGGAATTGCGAGCCAGTGTTTCTTTGGTAACAGCTAATTACTATTCTACGCCATTTAGTACGATGCCTTATAAATATCGTTTGCTTAATTATGATGATGAAACTGGTGAGCACCAATTGGCAGAAGTTGATAATACTTTTGCAAGTAGAACATTGCAAGCTGGTTCTGAATCACACACTTCTGATACACGTGTCACTTATGAAGGACGTTTGTTACACACGGCAGCCTGGAATGATCACCAAACATCACTTACGGGAGTTTTTCAGATGTATGAGCGTACTTATACTCCGGTTTCAAGTGTCTTGAATGGTATGCCTCAACGGAATTTAACATTTTCAATGCGTGGAAGTTACGGTTTTAAAGATCGCTATTTTGTTGAAGGAAGTTTTGGTTATAATGGTTCTGAACGTTTTGCTAAACATAACCGAATGGGTTTTTTCCCCGCTGTGGGGGGAGCTTGGATTATTTCAAGTGAACCTTGGATGGTAAATACGTCTAAATATCTTTCTTTTTTAAAGATGAGAATTTCGTATGGAAAGGTGGGGAATGATGGTATTATTAGTACTCCAAGATATGTTTATATTCCTGAAATCGGCGCTATAGCAACACATCGACAAGATCCAGAAGCTTATATGGCAGAGAGAATAAATCGTGTATATGTGTCAAATTATGGTAATGACGATATTCAGTGGGAAATTGCAGAGCAGGTTAATTTGGGATTGGAAATGAAATTATTTAAAGGAATCGTAGAATTGCAAGCTGATTTGTATCAAGAGATACGACATAATATTATCTCGAACCGTATTGTAATTCCTGCTAATATGGGAATAGAGGCTAATCCTTTGGATAATATAGGTAAGACTCGTTCACGGGGAATGGACCTTTCATTAAAACTTCAACATTCGTTTAGTAATGATTTTTGGTTTATATTAAACGGTACGCTGACGTATAATAAGGTGATTTATAAACAAATAGAAGAAGCTAATGGTAAGCCAGAGTGGCAACGTCATGTGGGACATGAAATAAGTCAAGCTATCGGGTATATTGCAGAAGGATTGTTCCGGGATCAAGCCGAAATTGATAATTCTCCGAGGCAAGATGGAGATGTTTTACCCGGTGATATAAAATATAGGGATATCAATAATGATGGTGTTATTAGTGTAGAAGATGCAACCTATATTGGTTATCCTGAAACACCACGTTTTGTTTATGGGTTTAATGGTTTTATAAATTATAAGAATTTTGAATTGAATTTTTCTTTTCAAGGCTCGGGGAAACGAACGTTTTTTATAAATCCTGTAAGTATTTCTCCTTTTGTGAATGATCATGCTATGTTGACAGCAATTTATAAAGACCATTGGTCTGAAGATAATCAAGCTCGTAAGCCTTTTTGGCCTCGTTTATCTACCTATGGTATAGCACAACATAATCCTCAAGAAAATTGGTATAGTGGTGCAGAAGTGCGTAAGAGTACCTATTTTATGCGTGAATGTTCATTTTTGCGTTGTACTTCTTTATCATTAGCATATAATTTACCTAAAAAATGGATTCAGGCAATGAGATTGAAAAATGTTAAATTTACATTGAGTTGTAATAATCCGTTCTGTATTACGAATTTCAAATTGTGGGATGTGGAATTAGGTGAAAATGGATTTAATTATCCAATACAAAAAACTTACTCGGTTGCGTTAAATGTTAATTTTTAATAGAGATAACGATGAGGAATTTATTATATACTATATTACTGGGCTTATCCGTTCATCTTACGGGGTGTGGGGATTATTTGGATGTTGTGCCCAAGAATGATATTCAGACGATTGAAACCATTTTCGAAAAAAGGGAAGATGCTTATCACTGGCTCAGATCATGTTATATTATGCTCACACCGCATATTGCGGAATTTTTGAATAATCCGGCTTTTCTTGGGGCGGATGAAATTGTTGCAGGTGAGTATTGTCGACAAAAAATTGGTCCCGGAGGATTGTTTATTGGGGATGGTTTACAAATGGCACAAGCTCCGTACGGAGTTATGTGGCATAAAAATGAGGCGTATGGAGCGATTCGATATATCAATATCTTTTTTGAAAAGATTGGTAATGTCTATAATATGGAGGATTCAGAAAAGAAATTATGGACTGCAGAGTTAAGAGCTTTAAAGGCGCATTTCTATTTTGAATTAATGCGTCGTTATGGTCCAATTATTTTAGTTCCTGAGAATATTGATCCTAATGCAAGTCTTGATGAAATGAAACAATCTCGTAGACCTATAGACGAGGTTGTCAATGCGATTGTTGATCTTTGTGACGAGGCGATAGAAGATTTACCTTATTTAAAGGAAAAACCGTCAACACGTATTACTTATCATAGTAAGGAATCTGCAGCGACCTTGAAGGCGATGACACTTCTTTATGCGGCTTCACCTTTGTTTAATGGTAATAAGATGTTTGCAAATTTTTTGAATAAAAATGGAGAACGTCTTTTCCCTGATTATGATAAAGAAAAATGGAGAAAAGCTGCGGAAGCTGCCGATGAAGCGATTAAAATTTGTGAGGCTGCCGGTAAGACTCTGATTACCGGGAATACAGATCGCCCCACTAAGTTACTAAATATAATGAAGGATATTGAAGATTCGGCTCTTGCTCCGGATTATAAAAATTCAGAAGCTATTTTTTATGTACGTAATACATCTGGAGGTCCATGCGGGTATATTCTTCCGTTCTTTGCGGGCGAAGGAGAAGGGGCTGATTGCTATGATCCTCATTCTATCGGTTGTTTGGGGGCAAGTATGAAGATGGTTGAAATGTTTTATACTGAACATGGAGTTCCGATTAGTGAGGATAAACAATGGGTTGTGGCGAAGTATTCAATGGGTAGAGAATCTGATGAGAAATATACAAATGTTTTGAATCTGAATACCGAAATACTTGGTTTGCATCGTCGTCGTGAGCCTCGTTTCTATGCAAATATTGGTGCTGATCGTACGCTTTGGTACCGGATGCAAAAAAGTGGTTCGGAACAAAAATATGTTGCTCAAGAAATATGTGCTTATCAAGGGGAATTGTATGGTACGAAAATTACTCGTATTGATAATAATACCCCACAAAATTTGAGTGGTTATTGGATAAAAAAATATCTTCGATCCAATATCACATTCTATTATTACACGAGTCGTGATAATACAGAAAAAGGAGGCATTATCTTTCGTCTCCCTGATCTTTATCTGGCTTCTTCTGAAGCTTGGAATGAGTATCTGGATGCTCCGGATAACCGGGTGTATGATCCATTGAATAAAATAAGAGAACGTGCGGGAATTTTAAATGTTCAAGAAGCATGGAAAAATTATGCGCGTAATCCAGATAAAGTAAATACGAAATTGGGAATGCGTGAGATTATTCAGCAAGAATGGAATATTGAGTTTGCTTTTGAAGGACGTCGTTTTTGGAATCTACGTCGTTGGATGACAGCGCCAGAGGAATTGAATACACCGCAGTATGGATGGAATGTGTTAGGTTCGACTGCTGAAACATTTTACCATAATTATGATGGACCGATTGTGGTTTGGTCAAAACGAAAGTTTAATGTTCCGAGGGATTATTTCTTCCCGATCCAGAGCGAAGAAGTGTTGATGTCAGAATGTAAACAGAATTTAGGATGGTAATTACTGAGATTAAAATGAAAAAGAGTATTTATGTGCTATTAGTGGCTATATTTATTGCTGCTTGTTCTAAGTCCGAAGATTCAACGTTTTTAACGGATATTTCGGAAGATGTTTTTTCGTTTAAGCCGATAGCAGGTGGTGCTATTATGCATTATAATCTTCCTGCCGATCCGGAAATAATGGGAATTTGTGTACGTTATAAGGATGCCTTTGGGAGTGATATGCTTCGTTCTGCTAGTAGTATTTGCGATTCGATTATGTTAATAGGTTTTAATGAAGCACAAAGTAATATCCCGGCGGTTGTGACTTTATGTAGGCGAGATGGTGTAGAATCTAATCCTATTAATATTACATTTGAAACAAAAGATTCTGGTCCCGTAGCGTTTATGAATAATGTTCAGGTAAAGTCTGGTTGGAATGGATTTACCGTTGCGTATAATAATCCGGAAAATTCTAAAGGTATGGCTCACGTGTTTTATTTAACGTGAGTTCGATATAAGGATTAAAATTATTTATTTGAATATTAGTAACATAGCGATAAAAGTTGTAAATTTATAGTATCAAAAATAAAATAAAACGATTATCACTATGTTCTCAGAGGCTAAAGTTACAGAGATTTATTGTATGGCGGACGATTTTTGTAAAGAATTTGCGTTACA
>DYVS01000236.1:0-9959 GCA_020743075.1 Butyricimonas virosa
CAAGAGTTTTAACAATACTTTAACATACATGCCGTATTAGTGGAACAATATTTGTATACTTTTGCACGTGGAAACGTTTTAGGTACGTTTCGTTTCCAAGTACAAACACTAAGACATCAGCTATGGAAGAAAACATAAAACAAAAAAGGGAACTTATAGCCGCTATCTCGGATCTTTTTTTGAGATTCGGATTGAGAAGTACCTCCATGGATGATATAGCGAATCACTTGAAAATTTCGAAGAAAACACTCTACCAACAGTTTGCCAATAAAGACGATGTGGTGGAGCAAGTGATGTTGTACAGGAGAGATGAAAAAATAAAAAACACGGATGTTAATCAACTAGCCAAGAAAAACCCGATTGTGGTCATAAGCGAAATTCGGGATTTTATGGTGAGTGACTTGGGTAGCCGCTTACCTGCCAATCATTTTGATTTAAGGAAATACCACCCGGCCGTGTACGAAAGAGTAGCCAAGCAAGAAGAGGAGTCAACGAAGAAGTTTCTCGTGGCATTACTAGATAACGGTATAAAACAAGAACTCTTCCGGAAGGATATTGACAAAGAATTACAATTGTACCTGTTAGGCAAACAATTGCACTTCCTGAAAGATCCTGAAATCACCAATAAGCTTGAATACCCGATTTCGGTAATTATTTCAACGATCCTTATCAATTTTATTTACGCTATATCCACAGAAAAAGGTCTAAAAGAATTTGAACGCCTAAAGAACACAGCAAAACGACCAGAAGACGGATGATTAATTTTTTTTGGTACGAGTTTTGTAACGAGAGAAAAAACATTTGAAATTTCCCGGAAAAAATAAATAATTAAATCTATAATCTATGAAACAAGGAACGACTCTTTTCCTCCTAATGTTTTTCGTGCCATGGATGCTCCACGCACAGGAAGCGCCACAAACGATATCGCTGCAACAAGCAGTAGAGTTTGCCATCAAGCACAACAAGGAACTGCAATCTTCGCAGATGAATATTGATTTGTATCGCCAGAAAGTACGGGAATCCGTATCACAAGGGTTACCACAAGTCAATGGTACCGTAACGTATTCCACGAATTTCAACTACAAGATGGATTTCGGTGGTCAAGCGATAAAAATGAAAGACCAGTCTAACCTGACGGTAGGTTTGCAACAATTATTATTCAGCGGTCAATGGATTTTAGGAATGCAAACCAGCAAGATCGCTGTACGCCTGACCGAGCAGGAAGTTGAAACCGCGGAACTGGACATCGTTGAAAATATCTATAATTCATACTACACGGTGCTGGTATCTGAAAGAATGCTTGACATTCTGCGTCAGAACCTGGAGAATATGAATGAAATTTACAAGCACACCGATAATATGTACAAAGCCGGAACAGTTGAAGTGACGGACGTGGATCAAATCCGCATTAACGTGGGACAACTGAAAAACAGTTTATTATCCATGGAGAGGACGGTTGCCGTGAATTACAATCTACTGCGTCTTCAACTGGGACTGGAAGCAGGCACCCCGATTAAACTTACGGATGCATTGAATGTATTCTTGGAAAACGATAAGTCCACTCGTTTGTATGTTGAGAAATTTGACATCAATAATAATTTGAGTTATCAATTAATCACCACGCAAACCGAGCTGAATAAAAAGATGCTGGGATTGGAAAAATGGAGCTACGCACCCACGATCTCCGGTAATTACAACTTCAACTACAAGATTTTGAAACCGGAATTGGATATGAGCCCGAAACACACGGCTGGCCTCACGATGAACATTCCGATTTTCTCCGGTTTGCAACGGGATTCCAAGGTTAAACAGGCCAAAATCACATTGGAACAATCTTATATGCAGAAGAGTTTGTTGCAAGACCAGTTAAACGTGCAGGACGAACAGTTGAAATTCAACTTGAAAAACGCCATGGAAAATTACAACCTGCAAAAAGAGAACATCGATGTTGCCACGCGGGTATTGAAAAATTACCAAAGGAAGTACGAACTCGGAGCTGTTTCCAGTCTGGATTTGACGCAAGCAAATAATAACTACCTGCAAGCAGAAACAAATTACACGGAAGCAGTTCTTACATTATTACAAGCACAAGTAAGCTTGGAAAAATTGTATAATCAACTTCCTCGATAAAACAACTTGAATAATAAAAACAAAAAAGAAATACAATGGTAAAGAATCTCATTTTATCGATTATAGCATTAGCTATCCTTGCCGGTTGCTCGGGCAAAAAAGATAAGACTACAGAGGAAACCGTGGAGGCGGTTCCTGTTAAGGTACAAAAATTAGAGAAAACGAATATCGCCAAAACATTGGATTATACTGCCAACTTACAAGCTGACAAACAAGTGTACTATGCCCCCGCCGCCACGGGAAGAATCGAGAAGATTTACGTGGAAGTAGGCGACCGCATCAAAAAAGGTCAGCTACTCGTTGAAATGGATAGAACTCAGCTCGTTCAGGCAGAAGTTCAATTAAAAAACCTAGAAACGGAATATAATCGTGCCGTCCAATTAAATGAAACCGGAAGTATTTCCAAACAGGCTTACGATGCTGCCGTAACTCAATACGAGGTGGCCAAAGCAAACGTAGATTTCTTGAAAGAAAACACGAAAATGCTCGCTCCTTTTGACGGAATCGTAACCGGAAAATATTTCGAGAACGGAGAACTTTACACGGGAGCCGCTTTTGGTGGTGCTAGCAAACCGTCCATTATCGCTATCGAGAAAATTAACCCGTTGAAAGCTTACGTGAATCTAGCCGAACAATATTATTTGGCCGTGCAAAAAGGAACTAAAGTTCAGTTGAAGAGCAATATCTATCCTGACAGAACATTTGATGGAACGGTTAGCATCGTTTACCCGACGATCGACCCCGCCTCAAGAACATTCACGGTAGAAGTAAAAATCCCGAATAGCGATGAATCACTAAGACCGGGGATGTACGGAACCATTGACTTCTTCATTGGTAATACGGAAACCATGGTTGCTCCCGCTATCGCAGTATTGAAACTGCAAGGTTCAAACGATCGTTACGTATTCTTGAATAAAGATGGCAAGGCAAAACGCGTGGCAGTAACACTTGGTAGACGTTTCGAAGATCAAGTAGAGTTGATCAGTAACGAAATCCACGAAGGAGACGAATTAATCGTTGTCGGTCAAGGCCGGTTAGTTGACGGATCACCGCTTTCTATCACAAAATAGAAGAATTCCGCAACTTTAAATCTAAAATTTTAAATTTAAAAATCAGAATATGAGTATATACAATACAGCGGTCAACAAACCCATTTCTACCTTGATGGTTTTCCTTGCCATCATTGTACTGGGTGTTGCCTCTTATATACAATTACCGGTGGACCAGTATCCCAAAATGGACCCGCCTTATATCACGGTAATGGCAACCTATCCGGGAGCTAATGCCGCAGATATTGAAGAGAACGTGACCAAGATCCTCGAAGACCAGTTGAACTCGGTGGATGACTTGAAGGAATTGACCTCAACTTCTTACGATAACTTATCCGTTATCTCTTTGGAGTTTGAATGGGAAGTAAATCTTGACGAGGCTTCAAACGACGTACGTGACGCCGTGGACAAAGCCATGTCGCGCCTTCCAGACGATATAGACCGTCCTACCATCATGCGTTTCAACACGTCCATGATGCCTATCTTGATCTATGCCGTAACCGCAAAAGAATCATATCCCGGTATTGACAAGATTTTGGATGACAAGCTGATTACCCGGTTGAACCGCGTGGACGGAGTTGCCTCCGTTATCGTGGCCGGAGCCCCGGAACGTGTGGTTTACGTGGATTTGGACCCCAATAAACTTGACGCCTATAACTTAACGTTGGAGCAAATCGGTAACAAAATTCTAGCGGAGAATAAAGATATTTCTTCCGGTAACGTGAAGATGGGACAGATGGACTATACTTTGCGCGTGGAAGGAGAATTCGAAGAAAGTGACCAGATTAAAAATATCGTGCTAGGTACTCAGAATGATAAAATCATTTACTTGCGAGATGTTGCAAACGTACGGGATACGTTGAAAGATATTACGCTGGAACAAACGATTAATAGAGGTCGGGGTGGTGTTTTGATGGTAACCAAACAAACTGACGCAAACGCCGTGGCCGTTGCAAAACAGGCAAAAGGTGAAATTGAAAAAGCACAAAAGGAATTACCAACGGATATTAAATTCCAGATCATTTCGGACAACTCAGACTTCATTATCAAGTCTATTAACAACTTGCAAGAGTCTTTGATGTACGCTCTGATCTTCGTGATCTTGATCGTATTCTTATTCTTAGGACGTTGGAGGGCAACCTTCATCATCGCACTGACAATCCCGATCTCCTTGATCGTTGCCTTCATTTACCTGTTTGCAACCGGGGAATCGCTTAACATCATATCACTATCGTCCCTCTCTATCGCAATCGGTATGGTGGTGGATGATGCCATCGTGGTATTGGAGAACATCACGAAACATATCGACCGGGGTAGCCGTCCGCGAGAGGCCGCTAAATACGGTACGAACGAGGTTTGGTTGTCCGTAATCGTTACGACGTTGGTAACCGTGGCCGTGTTCTTCCCGTTGACTTTGGTGAGCGGTATGACCGGTATTCTATTCAAACAGTTGGGATGGATCGTTTGTATTACGGTATGTACGTCAACTGTGACTGCAATCTCTTTGACCCCGATGTTGTGTTCTCAATTGATGAAAATCCAAGAGAAGACGGATTCAAGTAAATTCAGTTTCTACAACTTTGTTTCCAGAATGTTGGAAAAACTGGATAGTGTTTACGAAAAATTGATTCGCTGGGTGCTTGTTCACAAAACCGTGACCATCGTTAGTATGTTCGCTCTATTCTTTGCCTCCATGTTCATGGCTAAATTGATCAAGACGGACTTTATGCCCCAGAATGACCAAAACTACTTGAACGTGTACGCTAAGATGCAATCCGGACAACGTGTAGAAGTGACGAGAGAGGTTGCTCTGGAAATCGATTCTATCATCCGCAAAGATATCCCGGAAATCACATTGATCAACTTGTCATACGGTAGTGAGGAAGAAGCTTCTTTCGCATCCATGATGAACAGCACGGGTAATAATATTTTGAACATGCGTTTAAGAACGACAGATATTAAAGACCGTCAACGTAGCGTGTTCCAAATTGCCGACCAAGTGCGTGGCATCTTGAAAGGATTCCCAGATGTTCTACAGTACACTGTAACAACATCAAGCGGTGGTTCCATGGGTGGTAACAACGTGGATATTGAAATCATGGGACATGACTTCAACACGACCACAAACTTAGCTCACCTAATTGCAGAAAAAGCCCGCCAAATCCCAGGAGCTGAGGATATCAAGATCAGCCGTGACGAAGATAAATCCGAGTTACGTATCATGTTGGATCAAGATAAACTGGCCCGCCACGGTCTGACAACATCAGAAGTAGGTTCATACATGCGTAACCGTATCTATGGTTACCGGAATAGTAAATACAAGGAAAACGGAGAGGAATATGATATTATCGTGCGCTTTGACGAGAAATATCGTTCTTCAATCACCGAGATCGAGAATATTATCATTCCCGATGGTAAAGGCCAGAAGGTACGGTTAAAAGAACTAGGAGAAATCCAAGAGTTCTTCTCTCCACCAAATATCGAACGTAAGAGTAAACAACGATTGTTAAAAGTATCTATCACACCGGCAGCAGGAGTTGCCTTGGGAGATATTGCTGTTGCAGCTCAACAAATCATCGACAACACGGAAATACCTCAGGAAGTATCCATGTACATCGGTGGTAGCTACGAGGACCAACAGGAATCATTCAGTTCTTTGTTCTTATTGTTGTTGCTCTCTTTGATGCTGGTTTACATTGTGATGGCTGCACAGTTCGAGTCATTCAAGATGCCGTTCATCATCATGTTGGCTATCCCATTCGCCTTCACCGGAGTGGTTCTAGCCTTATTGCTGACGAACACGACCTTGAGTATCGTTGCCGCTTTAGGTGGTATCATGTTGGTGGGTATCGTTACGAAGAATGGTATTGTGTTGATCGACTTCATTAACTTGATGCGTGAACGGGGCATCCGCCTGTACGACGCAATCGCAATGGCTTGTCGTTCTCGTTTGCGTCCGGTATTGATGACCTCGTTAACCACCATCTTAGGTATGGTACCAATGGCAATTAGTGCTGGTGAGGGTTCTGAAACCTGGAGACCGATGGGTATCGCCGTAATCGGTGGTATGATCTTCTCCACGATTATCACGATGGTGATTGTTCCTGCTGTTTACGCCGCAATGGACAAGAGTGGTAGCCGTGACAAGAAAAAGATCCTCAGCAAACAATTCAAGTTCATGGCTGATTTTAACCCGGAAAGAGATCTTCCGAAAAAGAAATAAGTAATACTCGATTTTAGATTTACGATATTGAATCGTAAATCTAAAATCTAAAACCTAAAACACTATGAAAGCAGTATTTATATCATATAATCAAGCCTTGACAGAACGGGTTGCTTTTATCCTTGACCAATTACAAATACGAGGATTCACGCAATGGCCTCTGGTCAATGGGGCTGGAACCGTGGATGGAGAACCCAGAATGGGAACTCATACCTGGCCGGAGATGAACTCCGCCACCATGACGATCGTGGAAGACGAAATGGTCCCTCTGATCTTGAAATATGTCAAGAACCTGGACGAAGTGAATAAAGAAAACGGTATCCGGGCATTTGTCTGGGATATCACGGATATGTATTAAAAAAAGAGCCATACGGCTCTTTTTTAGTATATATCCTATCGTAAAAAAGAGGCTTTCGCCTCTTTTCTTATTCTGCATCCAGCGACTTGAATCCTTTTCCTAATATTTCTCTGGAATCAATAACATTTATAAAAGCCTCCGGATCGATTTCACGAATCTTGTGACGTAAAACCATCATTTCACGACGGGTTAAAATGGTGTAGATCATCTCACGCGACTCTCCTTTATAAGCCCCGATAGCCGGTAAAATCGTAGCTCCGCGGTTAATATCGTTCAAAATTATATTTTTCACGGTATCCATCTCCTTGGTCACGATCATCAATGTCTTGTGAACAGAAGCACCTTCAACAATCAAGTCGATCACCTTACCTTCGATGAACACGATAATCCAAGAATACATGGGCAAACGCCAGTCTCCGAAGGCTACAACCGTTGACAGGGTTATCGTACAATCCACAATAATTACCAATGTCCCCAAAGAGATATGGGTATACTTGTTCAAAATCATGGAAATAATATCCGATCCTCCGGAAGTCGCCCGTGCCTTGAAAATCATACCGATACCAATACCGTAAACAATACCACCGAAAATAGCTGATAATAATTGCTCATTTAACATTGTCCGGTCAGTAATTCCCGGTTCCAATAAAGCATCGTAACCGTAAAGATAGTGAATCAACCGCATAAATGCCGGAATAGCAAACGTACAGATAATGGTTTTCACACCAAACATTCCTCCCAAGAAATAGATACCTAATAACAACAGAGGCACATCCATACAAAGGGCTGCAATTTCAGTCTCCCACCCCCACAAATGATGAAATACCATGGACAGACCATATGTTCCCCCGGGAGCAAAACCGTAAGGCTCCGCAAATAATACAGCCCCTAATGCAAACACAAAACAACCACCCAACAACCATCCGTAGGTGATAAAGAAATCCTTGGAGAACAATTTCTCCTTAGTTACAAATCCCATACTACAACTTATTTTATTTTAGTTATTAATTTCGCTTATTTTTAGCCGCACAAAAGTACAACTTGTTTTCGACTTTTTACAACGTTTTCGATCTCTCGAATTTAATCTTAACTATCTAATTACACGTGCATTACATTTTAATCCCCATGCATAATTATACAACTCACCTCATAATTATTCGAAAAAACACGAACCTCATGAAAAAGAATAATTTTCAATCTTCTATTTCCAATTTCCAATTATTTTCCCTATGTTTGTAAATGTATTGGAAAGGTAATGTTCTTCGTGACATTACGAGGGAATCCCGTGAAAGTCGGGAACTGTACCCGCAGCTGTAAGCTTCGAAACTTTAGTCTCTACTGCCACTGTCTGTACATAGATGGGAAGGCGACGAAAAGGAAGCAAGTCAGAAAACCTGCCAAGACGTAACTGTTTATGTAGCTTTCGGGAAGTGAAGCTGGCAAGATGTTTATCATGGTAACATGATCTTCTTCTATCCAAATTTTCCAACAAGCATTGTTCTGTGAAATGAGTGAGCACGTTATGAGATGTGGAATATCTCTGCCAATTTTGTTTTACATCGCATAACAAGCTCACTTATTTTGAATACAACTTCCAGATCAACGATAAAGCCTCATTTGGAACCAAACTTGAAATATCATCTCCTTTTCGAATCATTTCCCGGATCTCGGTAGCAGATAAAGGGAACAAAGGCGCATCAATGAACGTCATACTCGGAGATTCTTCAGAATTCACCATCCCCGGACGGGGATAAACAAAGATGGAACAATGTGCCTCGATCCAATGATAATCCTTCCATTTCGGGAAATCCGGTACGTTATCTCCCCCGATGATCAAAGCAAACTGCCGACCGGGATACCAATCAAACAGGACTCGCAAGGTATCGACCGTGTAAGAAGGTTTAGACATAGAAAACTCCACATCACAAGCTTTCATCCCGGGAATTCCCCGGATAGCGGCACTCACGATCGCAAAACGATCCGTTTCCGGCAAAAGAAAACGATCTACTTTAAACGGATTACAGGGACTGACTACAAACCACACTTCCGCACATAGCTTTTTTTCCAACAAGTAGCGAGCAATCCCCACATGCCCATTATGAATCGGGTTAAACGATCCGAAAAAAAGCCCGATAGGTTTTCTATCCTCTTCTTTACCCTGCATCACACGATTATTTCAAAAAATCTCTTACTGCCTTTTCCGCTTCGACTAAAGCCGTATCCAAGTTGTCATTCACGATGACCACGTCAAATTTATCGGCAAATGTCATTTCATACTCTGCCTTCGCCACACGTTGCTCGATTTTCTCCATTGAATCCGTACCTCGCCCGATCAACCGTTGCCGCAAAACCTCCACGGAAGGAGCTTTGATAAAGACAGATAACGCCTGATCCCCGAATATTTTCTTGATATTCACCCCGCCAACGACATCCACGTCAAATACCACGGCATGACCAGCCTTCCAAATTCGTTCCAATTCACTTTTCAACGTCCCGTAGAAACACCCCGGATAAACCTCTTCCCACTCCAAGAAATCTTCCGCCTCTATTCCCTTTTTAAACTCATCCGTCGAAAAGAAATAATACTCTTTTCCATGTTTCTCCTCTCCCCGGGGAGCCCGGCACGTTGCTGACACCGAAAACTCCAATCCCAAATCCTTTGACAACAAGTAATTCACGATCGTACTTTTCCCCGATCCACTGGGGGCTGAAAATATGATTACCCTACCCATAACAATTGAAAATTGAAAATTGAAAATTGAAAATGAGACCGAATGCTCTTTTCAATTTTCAACTTTTAGTTATTAGCTTTTATCTTTTAGTTTCAATGTTTTGTAACAAGTTACAAAACATTGAGGCTTTGCTCCTTTATCTTTTCAAGTTCATCTTTCATGCGAACAACCAGTTTCTGGATGTCATGATCATTGGCTTTGGAACCCATGGTGTTGATTTCGCGACCGATTTCTTGGGCGATGAATCCAAGTTTACGTCCCGGGGCCTCTTCTTTCTCCACAGTCTCGACAAAATATTTACAATGATTTGCCAAACGAACTTTCTCTTCCGTAATATCCAGTTTTTCCAAATAATAGATAATTTCCTGCTCTAACCTGTTCTCATCAATATTTTTGATCTCTCCCCACTCCTTCATCTTGTCTTGCAAGCGTTGCTTGATGGTAACCACTCGTTGTTTCTCGAATTG
>DYVS01000237.1:0-11202 GCA_020743075.1 Butyricimonas virosa
TGAAGACTTTCGCCCAACATCTTGCAGTGTATAATCAAGTAGAGCATGTTGTTCCTTGTGCTAACGGCACGGATGCTTTACAAATCGCTTTAATGGCACTCGGCTTGCAACCCGGAGACGAGGTGATCGTACCCGTTCATACTTACGTGGCTACAGCCGAAGTTATTGCTCTTTTACGGCTGGAACCCATTTTCGTGGATTGTGTCGCAGACCGTTTCACGATAGATGTTACCCAAATAGAGGAAAAAATTACTCCTCGCACGAAAGCCATCGTTCCCGTTCACTTGTACGGTCAATGTGCAGACATGGAACCACTCATGGCTATAGCCCGCCGACACAAACTTTACGTGGTAGAAGACACTGCACAAGCTATCGGGGCCACTTACACGTTCAGTAACGGTCTCCAACAAAAAGCCGGATGTATCGGGGATATTGGCACAACCTCTTTCTTCCCCTCCAAAAACTTAGGATGTTACGGGGACGGTGGAGCCTTATTTATCCGAGATCACGAATTAGCCGAACGGGCCCGCATAATTGCCAATCACGGGCAGAAGATCAAATATCACCATAGTGTCGTGGGATGTAATTCCCGTTTAGACACATTACAAGCTGCTATCTTGGATGTAAAACTAAAATACCTTGATGAATATTCAACTGCCCGTAATCAAGCTGCCGAACATTATGACAAAGGGTTAGCAACAGTAAAGGGAATTATCCTTCCACAACGGGCCGCTAATAGCACGCACGTGTTCCACCAGTACACCATCCGGGTTGAAAATCACCTACGGGATGAGTTGAAATCTTTCTTGGCCGAACATGATATTCCTAGCATGATTTATTATCCGATCCCCTTGCATTTGCAAGAGGCATACGCTAAAAAGGGACAAGGACAAGGGACATTCCCCGTTGCTGAACAATTAAGCGAAGAGGTACTATCGCTGCCGATGCACACGGAAATGAAAGTAGAAGAGCAAGAGTACATCATCGAACAAATTCGTACATTCTTTAACCGATAGAGATTTCACCGTGAAAAAGATCCTGATCATCACCTATTATTGGCCACCTTCAGGAGGACCGGGAGTTCAACGCTGGTTGAAGTTCTCGAAATACCTTCCGGAATTTGGTTATGATCCGATCATTATCACGGTTGATCCGGAAAAGGCTGAATATCCCATAAAAGATTATACTCTGGAACAAGATGTACGAGCTGACCAAATCGTGTATCGTACTGATTGTTCCGGTTTGTATGAATATTATAAAAAACTGACAAAAGCCCCAAGTGCCCCGTATAGCGGATTCGTCAATGAAGGGACTCCCAGTCTAAAACAGAAGATTGCCCGTTTTATTCGGGGTAATTTCTTCCTACCGGATGCCCGAAGAGGCTGGAATAAACATGCTTATCACCAAGCAATTCAAATTATTCAGGAAGAAAAAATAGACGCAGTCATCACAACGGGTCCACCTATGTCAACCCATCTGGTCGGACAAAAACTAAAAAAGCGTTTCCATTTGCATTGGATTGCTGATTTTCGAGACCCATGGACTGACATCTATTACTATAATAAGATGTACCCAACTCCCGTTGCAAAAGCAATTGACCGGAAATACGAACGGAATGTTCTTCTGGATGCAGATCAGGTAATCACGGTAAGCGACTACATCAAAAAGCAACTGGCAGCAAAATCTCCAGCAATTCAAGCCTCTAAAATAAAAGTTATCGCGAATGGATTCGATGCCGAGGATTTCGACCTAATTATTCCAAAGGAGGATGTTTTCACAATTACTTACACGGGAACTTTGGCGGCTGACTACACGATTGATTCCTTTATCCATACAGTTAAAAGACTTTCCACATCGGAAAAACTCAAACTACGTTTTGTCGGTAAAGTGGATCAAGGTATAGCTCAAAAACTCTCGGAACAACTGGGAGATTCCGTAGAAATCCATACGTTCGTAGCTCACGCAGATGCCATCAAATACATGAAGAGTTCTTCTGTTCTATTACTCATTATTCCCAACATCGAAGGGAATAAAGGTAATCTCACGGGTAAGCTTTTCGAGTACATCGGCTCCAGAACCCCCATTCTTTGCCTCGGTCCCACCGATGGTGATGCCGCAACCATCATTCAAGTTTGTAAAGCCGGGAAAACATTCGAGTATGACGATGAAGAAGGTATGCTTCATTTTCTAACCTCCTTACTGAATAATTTTAACCCACAATCTCCTATAAAAGAGAACAATGTAGTCAACCGCTATTCGAGAAAGTCCTTAACCCAGTCTTTAACCCAAATTTTAGCCCACCATGAAGATTAAAAAAGCTATTTTCATGTTACGCAAACTTTTGCGAGATTTCAACACAAACCGCAAGATCGAAATTAACATAGAGAATCAATCTGAAACGCTAGGCTATTATTACATCAAATTTGACGAGGACATAGCTAAACTCAATCGTCTGATTCACTCTTTCGACAAAAATGGAGTCCCCTTGAACACGACTTATATTGACGTGGAAGATACAAAACTGCACTATTATCCTATTTCCATCGGGCAGTACGGGTTAGCCATATTCCACTCGTGGTTAAAGACACATTCCGAAGAAAAAAGGGTCCATTTTCTTCGCATTGCAGACTGGTTTATGAACAATCGGACAGATCATACAGAACTCGGTTGTTATTGGCTAACCGACGTGCCTAAGCCCGAATATCATGTTTATCAACCTTGGAAATCCGCCTTCGCACAAAGCAGGGGAATATCCATGCTATTGAGAGCCTGGCAACTTACAGAGGACGATACCTATTTGAAGATTGCAACCCAAGCATTAATTCCTTTCACGAAGGATATAACAACCGGAGGGGTTTCCGTAGACCGGGAAAAGGGGGCAACCTTTTACGAAGAATACGTGGCTGAGTGTCCGACACGAGTACTGGATGGTCATGGCTTTTGCCTTTTCGGTTTATACGATTACATTCGTGCAGTTCCTGAAAACAAGGAACCCAATGGGTACGCACTCGCCCTTCGGCTGTTTAATGAAGGAGTAGAAGGTCTTACCCGCCAACTTCCTCTGTTTGATATGGGATTCTGGCCTCGATTCAATCGCTGCGATCTTCCCGGTTATCCACAAGATGACCCCTGCACGATCGGTTATCTCAGACTTGTTCGCCAACAACTCCTAATTCTCTACCGAATCTCCGGAAAAGAGGAATTACGCCTTTTTAGCGAAAAATTCCATCATTATGACCGTATTTCCAATATTTTAAAAATGTATCGCCACAAGTTCACGGCATTAAAGAAACTGAATCGTTTATAATATAAACGGGAAAAAATAATACTTTTGTATAAACAAACTCTTGTAATATGTGTGGAATAGCCGGAATATTCGAACGGGATACAGATAACACTCAACTCATGTCGGAAATGCTGGCCACGATTGAACATCGGGGACCAGATGATCAATCTATATATACCTACCGGGATTTCACTCTCGGACACCGGCGTTTGTCCATTATCGACGTCTCCACGTGTGGCAATCAACCCATTTTTAATGAAGACAAGAGTATATGTGTCATTTTTAACGGGGAGATATACAACTACGAAGAAATCCGGGAAGAACTCAAATCCAAGGGACACGTATTTTATACCGCTACCGACACGGAAGTTTTGGTTCATCTTTACGAGGAGTACGGAACCGGGTTCTTCAACAAGTTAAACGGTATTTTCGCTTTTGCCCTACTGGATCAAAACAATAACCGTCTGATTCTCGCACGGGATCATTTCGGAACTAAACCTCTACACTATTTCCTAAAAGATGGTGTATTAGTTTTCGGTTCTGAACAAAAATCTATTATCCTACACCCGAAATATGAACGGAAATTAAATTTAAAAGCTTTACATATACACTTGAACTTGCGTTACACGCAAGGGGATGAGACTCTTTTTGAAGGCATCAAACGTCTTCCCCCGGCTCACTTTGCCGTGTTTGAAAATGGTCTGTTCACGGTAAAACGCTACTGGCAGCTGGCTGTGAATATTGATCGATCCATCACGGAAAACGAGGCGAAAGAGAAGATGAACGAATTGATCAAACAGGCCGTGAAACGCCAATTGGTCAGTGATGTCCCAGTAGGCGTGTATTTATCGGGTGGACTGGATTCCTCAACAATCGTGCAGAAAATGCATGAACTGGGAGTCCCCGATATCAACACGTTTACCCTAGGTTTTAATGAGCCCACGGACGAGTTTCCCGATGCCCAACAGATTGCTGATCACTTTCACACGCATCATCACACGTTGAGTCTATCGATGAATCCGATGCAACAAATGCCCAAGGTAATCTGGCATGCCGAGGAACCTAAAATTAACTTGTTGCAGGGATTCAACATGTCAGCTTTTGTCCATCCAACCGTGAAAGTTATTCTTGGAGGACTAGGCGGAGACGAGCTATTTGCCGGGTATGATATCCATAAATTCATTTACCCGTTCAAAAACTGGCATCACCATACTCCACAATGGCTGCAACGTATGTTACGCTGGAAATCAGATTTTATTTTCCGTCTTCAGAATAATTCTAAATCATTACGTTACGACGAATACCGCCGGGGCGTACAAATGTTACTGTCTATTGGGAACGTGGAACGCTTTTACCTCATCCTGCGAAACACGTGGGATTTCGATACCCCGTTCTACAAGAATATCTATTCGGAATCGTTCTTGAAACAGCAAGAAATAGAACAATTCAAGGTACATAAGGAATTTGACAAGATTTTTGAATCTGTACACCATCAGAACGGGTTGGATCAAGTGTTATATGCCGAATTCCAATCCAAAATGGTAAACGATTATTTGCTTACAGATGACCGGATGTCCATGGCCCATTCGGTTGAAGAACGAATTCCTTTCCTTGACCGGGATTTAGTAGACTTCGGCTTTACTCTCCCCGTGGAGATGAAGATCAAAAATAACCAAACTAAAAATCTTTTCCGGGAAGCCATGAAACCATATCTTCCCCCCAAGATTATCACGAAAAAGAAATGGGGATTCACAGTGAACCCGTATCTACAATTCAAAAAGGATTTAAAAGATACAGCCGAAAAGATTCTTACAAAAGAATATATCGAAAAACAGGGAATATTCAATTATGACTATATCCGCTATATCCTGGATTACCCGGCACACCCGAAACTCCGGTGGCACTACAATTTTATCTGGATCATTTTGGGACTGGCAATTTGGGAACAGGAGTTCATACATAAACGAGTAGAAGATAACATCGAAGCTTACTATTAAAATACCTATTCATTAAATACTCTACCATCATTGCCGTATATAACCGTCTGGAAGAAGTGAAAGAACTCCTTGAAAGTGCAGAAAAGCTTGAAGGGGATCGACGTCTTTTTGAATTATTATTCGTGGACGACGGTTCAAAAGACGGATTCAAGGAATTCATCGAACAATACCGCTCTGCCAGCGGACTTCAAATACGAGCCATATACCAACAAAATCAAGGCCCTGGAGCTGCTAGAAATTACGGAATGAGTAAAGCCCAAGGAGAGTATTTCATCTTTGTAGATTCCGATTGTATGTTTCCCCCTCAATGGCTGGCTGAGATTGAGAAGGCCCAAAACGAACATTATTATGATGCATTCGGAGGTCCGGATACCTGTCATCCCTCTTTTTCTCCCCTACTGAAAGCTATTAATTACTCGATGACCTCATTTATCGGAACAGGAGGAACCAGAGGAAATAAAAAGCACGTGGGCCGTTTCTACCCCAGAAGTTTCAACATGGGAATATCCAGAAAAGTATACGACACGATTGGAGGTATGGGAGGATTACGTCATGGTCAGGATATGGATTATTCCATGCGAATATACAATGCCGGTTTTAAAGTGGGGCTAATCGCAGATGCTTATGTCTATCACAAACGCCGTACAAGTATACCCAAGTTCTTCCGCCAAATCTTTAATTGGGGAGTTGCACGCATCAATTTATCCAGACGCCATCCCCATACTCTAAAACCAATTCACCTGCTCCCAGCCCTATTAATCGTCGGATTAGTCGTTCTGGAATTATGCACCTTTTTCACAGGACAAAACTATCCTCCCGTACATTTTATATGGAATATCGTTGATTACGGATTAATGTTCGTTTGCTTGTTCGCTTTCTTTCAGTCACTTTTCAGATACCGGAACATCATTGTTGCCTTCCTCTCCATCATTACTTTGCTCATCCAAGTCTTCGCTTACGGCTTCGGATTACTCTGGGGAGGCTGGAATGCCTTGCTCGGAAAGGAAGTAAAAGGATTCTCAAAAAATTATTACGGAAATAAGAAATCACAACAACATGAAAATAGGAATTATTCTAGACAAAGAAATCACAAAAGACCAGCGGGTTTTAAATGAAATAGAGATTCTTGAAAAGCATGGTCATCAAATTTTCGTACTATGTCTGGATTTATACAATTTGGGGCAAACTTGTAAAATTGGTAAAAATATTTCCGTTACCCGTTTCAAGATGAGTAACCGTCAGAGGGAAATTCTATTTGGAATCGTTAATCGTTTCCCCCTATATAACTGGATATGGCAAAAACACATACGCAAGTTCATAAAAGATACTGGAGTTGAAGCTCTCCACACGCACGACTTATATATGTCAAAACCTGTGTATATGGCCAACAAAAAGTATCATTTACCTATTACCCTTGATTTACATGAAAACTTTCCAGCTGCCATACAATCCTATACTTGGGCAACTAGATTCCCCAAGAGTCTACTTGTGGCTCCTAAACTTTGGAGTAAAAAAGAGAAACGGTACTTACAATATGCAGATCACATCGTTGTCTTGTGTGAAAGCTTTAGAAATGAATTACAACACAAATATCCAGCACTTTCTAAAAAGAGATTTGCCATATATCCCAATGTACCTAATGTTGAAGAGTTAATGACCTACGAGATTCACCCAGAGGTCCTCCCCAATGACCATGATTTCATTCTATTCTATTTTGGAGCTATTGGAGTACGTAGAGGGTTAATTACTTGTTTTGAAGCTTTAAAAAAAATATCCGGGACACATCCACGCATTAAGTTATTACTTATCGGCCCCATTGATAAAGGAGATCAAGAACTCTTCAAAAAATACATGGAGGATCCTGCCATCAAAGAACAAATCATTTACTTTAAATGGAAAAATCTTTCAGAGTTTCCCTCCTACGTTCATCAATCTCACGTGGGTATTTCACCTTTAATCAAAAATCCACAACATGATTCCGGCATCGCAAACAAAGTATTCCAATACATGCTGTTTGAAACACCGGTCTTAGTATCAGACTGTACGCCACAACTCGAACTTGTACAAGAAACTCTATGTGGATTGACCTTTCATAATCAAGATGTTGATGATCTTACAGATAAAATACTGTATCTATACAATCACCCAGAACAATGTAAAACCATGGGCGAGATGGGCAAAAAAGCTGTTCTCGCTAAATATAACATGATCACAGCCGGGAATGAACTGGATAAATTATATCATACATGAACTAACGTACATTCATCCGGAATTTCCGGTAAGGTAAATAAATGCCCATACGTTTCATTGCAAGGATGATTTTATGCTTTTTCGTCGGATTTACAGGCAGATTTATTTTTTTACCTGCAAAGCGATTAATGATCTCCCGAAATACACGACAAGACTCTTTAACCCGATATTTCACATCCGTACGTAACAAGGTTGTTAGCATGATTCTGGAGTTAAAAGGGGAACAAACTTCCGAAGCGATCCAACATTCCTGCTTGGATTGTGCTGACGATGGTCCCCAATCCAATTCCCAGAAAAACATATCCAATACACTCAGATTATTAGCTTTAAAAAGCAATCGATTGGCATCATACCATTCCTGTAATTCCCGTACAGCATAAGGATAATCCCGACATTCCATCAAAGCTGCAAGTTCCCTCCCGGATACGTTATCAGGATAATTGTAATAACTTCGGGCAATTTCTCCTAAGTTACCATTCAGCATAATCGAATCTTTAAAATAATTCCTGTTACCGGAAAGAATCATAGTTGCCGTCCGATCCCTTGCATAATCTAAACTATTCTTATATGCATCCTTTAATGCTGGGTTAACCTCTATTGGATACTGAAGTACATGGAATGGCTTTCCTACCAGCTCTGTCAATTTTTTAGGAATAACCAAATCCGGATGATTTTCTTTAAAAGTGGGATGTTTATAAATAAAATAAGTACACTCTTTCAAGCCCAAACTAGAGGCAAAAACTATCCTGCTATCAAATCCGGCAGTTACCGGAATTGCCACTTTATAACGTTTAGCAATAGCCTCTATATATCCCTTGAACATAGGTATAACCTGTTCTACTACAGCCTCTAATGTCTGTCTCTGCACGGGTACTTTTGGGAAGAAACGCACGACCTTACGTTCCGCAACATCTAAGTAAGTATTTGCCATTAAACGGAATACACCCTGTTTCCACGTCTTATCAGATACGGTATATAATCGATATTTATAGATGGACGAATTAAAAAATACTTTCGCTTCTTGATCCACAATATCCTCCAAAGGAAAAAAACGTTCCATCAGTTTCACTTGAGAGGCAAAAACATCAACGGTATCATTATAGTAAAGCATCCGTTGAGCACAAGCATCTGGAATAATTTTTACTCCCGCAGCATCTTTACAAAGCACAATAAACTGTCCGCAGTACAAGTCCAGTTCTTGCAACAAGGTTTCCACATTAGAAGTTTCAGCAAGCCTTTGCACAATATCTTCATTTGTATCATCTGTATTCCGATAATCAAATAGATAGCCTAATACGGCAACCGACAAGTATTTTCCATCTTTCTGCACGTATTCTAGATTTGGATGCACATAAACATGATAAGCATCAAATTGGAATTGCTTCCACTCATTTAAAGGTAATTCTTTTATCGAAATAATATACTGCCGATTAAAAAGCTCTGTCTCCATCATTCTTTCATTTTAGATTTCTATAAATATAATGAATTCCGCCCGACATGAAACAAGTAGTTTGTCACATCCGGAACTTTACATTTTTCACGTTCTCCTTTAATCTTTTCAAATCGGACCATTTGTTCCAAGCCCCTTTCAAATTATTCTCCTCGTTTTTATCGTAAAAATGCCATTTATACAACAAAAATGGATAACAGACTAAAATGACCAATTTCACTAAAACGCTTATCCAGATAGCCGTTTCATTAAATACGGTTCCTACAAAATATAATAACGTTCCTATAACAAGCACTTTCCATACTTTTGTCAGTTCGTAAGGAATCGCATAATACTTTTGAGCAAACACGTAACACGCCAACCACGAAATTACCTGTACGATCATTGTTGACAAAGCTGCTCCGTACATACCCATCGAAGGAACTAGTAACATATTCAAGAAGAAGTTCAACACGGTAATACCAACAATAATATAGCTTATTATCTTTGTCTTTTTCATTACCTGCAACCCGATCATACAACACTCCCGCATCATACTGAAAAAAATAGCATAAGTCACGAATGGTATGACATATAATGCTTCGATATAATCCGGATTAGTCGTTACCCAAACAATGCCTTCCCGAGAAAATAAATTTAATCCTAAAGCACAAAACATCAAACCAAAAGAGAAATATGTCAAAACTTTTGAATAAAAACGCTTATTGTCCGGATCATTCATTTTTTTCATCAACAATGGCGTTAAAGCCAATTGTACAGATGTCACGACAAAGACTTTAAGAGTATTTCCCACTTTATAACCCAAGCTATAAAAACCAACATCTTCCAATCCTTGGAAATGGTTGATTATGTAACGGTCAAAAACAGTAAGCAAACTTCCAACTATTGCAGGAAAAACTAACGGATAACTATATGAAAGCAATTGAATGGTACATCTCTTATCTATTCGAAGAGAACTATTCTTAATAATTAATGGCAAGACCATAAACAATTGAATAATAATACCAAAGAACTGAGCTTCATAAACTCCTGCAACTCCCCGATGCAAAGAAATCGTAAAATAGATAGTCAATATCAACGTTACAAATAGCCTCACGATATTCGTAGCCGAATAATAAATAGGTTTACTTTGTAACCGTAATAAATTCTGCGGAACCTCAACGACCGCTCCCAACATAGATGTCAATATCAACAATTGGAGAATATACGGAAGCTCTTCTCCTATAGAATATCCCTCTTGTTGAATCAATAAGGTTGATAACCCATCAACATTCAACCACAATAATCCTCCAACACCTAAAGAAGTTAATATTGTAAACAATAATGTCGTGAAAAAAACGGATTTTTGCTTATCCCGAAATTCAGCATCCCAATACCACCGGATCAACCCGGAATATAGAGAAAGTCCCATCACCGCAATCAGAATTTGTGATGTCACTTCCAATAACCCCATCAACCCGTAGTCTGCAGTAGAAAAATACTCCGCATCCGTGTAAAGAGGTATCAGAATAAACCCGACAAGTTTTACGGCCACATTTCCAATACCATAAAGTACGGAATCTTTCATGACCTGTTTTATATCCTTAAACATCCTGTTCTTTTGTGATTTCTTGGTATATCAACATCATACCCTCCACGTTTTTATCCCAATCGTATAACTCTCGTACTCTTTTTTCTCCATTTTCAGCTAAAGTTATTCGTAAAGCCTCATCATCCATCAACCTCTCCATTGCAACAGAAGCCTGTGACGGATTTTCTCGTTCCACCATAAGACCAGATTCTCCCGGTTTCACAATTTCAGTAAACCCTGGAGCATCCGAAACAACTACAGGACAACCCATCGCCATCGCTTCCACCACGGCGACACCAAAACTTTCAGCCCGAGAAAGAGCAACAAAAACATCAAAGGAATGAATCTGTTCCGGTAAGAGATGATGCGCCACCTTCCCTTCGAACACAACCTTCTCGGATATTCCCAAATTTACAACCCGTTGTTGTAATTTTTCTAGTTCACTCCCCTCGCCCACGATACGTAAATACAAATCCTTTTCTGGTCGCCGTTTACACAAGAGAGCAAAAGCATCTATCAACGTGTCTATCCCATAACCATGTTCCAATGTTTTCACAATACCAAACACGAACTGATTTGTTGCTTGTTGTTTCTCTACACGCCGTCTAAACAAACGCATATCCACTCCAAACGGGGTAACAGAAATTTG
>DYVS01000238.1:0-7377 GCA_020743075.1 Butyricimonas virosa
ATAAACACGCACGGAACGGTTTATTCCCAGAACGAGCAACAGGTTACAATCTCTATGAAGAATGCCTATTTAAAGGATATTCTGTGGGCGATTCAAAGACAAACCACGTTTGTTTTCATGTATCACGAGGAAGATTTGGATAAGGTGGGGAAAGTGAATGTTGAGGCAAAAGCTTTGACGGTGGAAAAGATTCTGCGTGATTGCTTGAAAGGAACGGGTTTAACCTATGTTTTCCAGAATGAGGTGATTGTGCTGAAACCACTGGATGATGAAAAGAAGAAGGAAATTCGAATTGCCGGTAAGGTGACGGACGAGGAAAAAGCTCCTTTGCCGGGAGTGACAATTATGGTAAAGGGAACGAATCTGGGAACTGCCACGAATGCGGAGGGACGTTACTCGTTGACACTACCGGAGATGAAGGGAATTACGCTGGTCTTTTCATTTGTGGGAATGGAACCCCGGGAGGTGAAGTATACCGGGAAGGATACCATTGACGTGGTAATGAGAGAAGACAAGGTGAAAATGGATGAGGTGGTTGTCACGGGATATATGAATGTGAGAAAGGAGAGTTTTACTGGAAATGCGACAACCGTGACGAGGGATCAGTTAATGAAAGTGAATAATAAAAATGTAATTGCGGCCTTGCAGGCTTTCGATCCGTCGTTTCGGATTAAGGAAAATAATATTTGGGGATCGGACCCGAATGCCTTGCCGGAATTTAATATCCGAGGAGAATCAAGTATTGCGGTAAATAAGGGATTAGATGTGGAACAACAGAGACGTAATCAGAGAACGAACCTGAAAGATAATCCCAATATGCCTGTATTTATCCTAGATGGTTTCGAGGTTTCTGTGGAGAAAATATATGATATGGATATGAACCGGATCGAGAGTATGACGATTCTTAAGGATGCGGCAGCCACGGCATTGTATGGATCTCGGGCAGCGAATGGAGTAGTGGTGGTGACCACGGTAGCCCCGAAACCGGGTGAGATGCAGATCATGTATAATTTTACCGGAGGAGGGGATTTTCCGGATCTTTCTGATTATAATTTGTGTAATGCTGCAGAGATGCTTGAGGTTGAGCGTCGGGCCGGATTGTACACGGATCCGACTTCTCAGGCAACGGCAGATATTGACTATAATGGACGGATGCAGCAAATATTACGAGGGGTTGATACGTATTGGTTAGGTAAGCCCTTGCGTAACGTGTTTAATCATAAACATAGTTTGAATTTACAAGGGGGAGAGGAAACGATCCGGTATAGTCTTGATCTGAATTATGATAGTAATAACGGGGTGATGAAGGGATCTTATCGTTCACGAACAGGAGCGGGGTTGACTTTGGATTATCGTCCGAAACGTTGGTTGCAGATGATGAACTCGATAACATATAATCGGACAAGTACGGAAGATTCCCCTTATGGAGCTTTTAGTACATACGCTTCAATGAAACCCTATCTCCCAATTCATGATGAGAATGGAGATTTGTTGCAGAATCTGAAAGCCGGAACTTTTACGGCAGTTAATCCCTTGTATGCCGTTAAATATTTGGGTAATTATAGTGGTAAAGGCAAGTCTGATGATATTACGAATAATTTGAATATCAATATGTATTTCTGGAATGATTTCCAGTTTAAGGGACAATTCAGTATCACGAAAACGACAAGTAAAACGGAAACATTTAAAGATCCGAAAGATGCAAGTTTTCAGCAGACGGGTATAACGGATGAGCAGAAAGGTTCTCTTGATCGGACAACCGGGGACAACTGGAGTTGGAATGTGAATACGATGTTGTATTATAATAAAACGGTGGGGAAACATCATTTTATTAATGCAACATTGGGAATGAATGCGAAGGAAGCGGAAAGTGAAACCGTACAAGCAAGATTCGTGGGATTTGGCATCGGAGGAATGAATACCCCGATGTTTGCGGCAGATCAACCCGATAAATCACGGGTGTCTGTTTCAAAAAGTCGATTGATAGGTTTTTTGGGGTCTGTAAATTATTCATACGATGATATTTATCTGTTCGATGCCTCTTTCCGTTTTGATGCATCGTCACAATTCGGTAAAGATAAACGTTGGGCTCCCTTCTGGTCTGTCGGGGGAGGAATAAATTTCCATAATTACAAATTTTTGAAGGATAATTGGTTGATTAGTACGTTGAAAATAAGGGCTACTTATGGGAGTACGGGTAATGTTAATTTCCCGATTAGCATGGCCACGACAACTTACCAGATAAATACGGATAGTTGGTTTTTCACGGGAGCGGGAGCGCAATTTAATACGTTGGGAAATCCACGGTTGACATGGGAGAAAACGAATACTGTAGATGCAGGTTTTACGATCGCTTTATTGAATGATTTGATTTATCTGGATGCATCTTACTATTGTAAAAAGACGGAAGATTTGATTGACGAAATCAGCGTGAGACATTCCTCAGGTTTTAAAACCTACAACATAAATTCCGGTGCGATTAAAAATGAGGGATTTGAGATCAGCATGAATGCCACGGTATTTAGAAATAATGACTGGATGGTAACATTGAATGCAAATCTAGGTGCTAATAAGAATAAGATCACGAAATTAGGAGAGGAAACAAAGGCGTATAACGAGAAAATTTTAAGTGAATGGAATCAAGGAGGAGGGCCGTATAGTGATGTGTTGAGCAGTCCTGTTATTCTTTATTATGAAGGAGCGTCTACTTCCGCAATGTATGCCGTACGTTCAGAGGGTATTGATCCCGCAAATGGTAGGGAAAGGTTTATAAAGAAAAACGGTTTGCCTACTTATACTTGGGATGCAAATGATCAAGTTGTAGTGGGGGATAATAATCCGGATGCTCAGGGATCTATTGGATTGAATGTTGCCTACAAGGGTTTTTATTTGAATGCTTCATTTATGTATCAGTGGGGAGCTCAATCCTATAATGAAACTTTGTTGAATAAGGTTGAAAATGCGGATGTCCGGGGGAGTAACGTGGACCGGAGAGTATTAACTCAACGTTGGATGAATTCGGGAGATATAGCTCCTTTCTATGATATGGGAAATGATACCAAAACGCGGGTTACTACCCGTTTTGTGCAGGATTATGATTATTTCAATTTCAGTGGTCTTTCTCTAGGATATGATTTTAGCCGGGAGTTGATTTCTAAATGGCGGTTAAGAAGTTTGGGACTTCGTTTTAATATGAATGACATTTGTCGTTGGTCTACGGTAAAGGAGGAAAGAGGAACAAGTTACCCTTTCTCTCGCAGTTTTAGTTTCACGTTGAATATAGGAATCTGATAAAAAGAATTATATGAAAAATTATGCAATAGTATTAGCGACAATTTTCATGTTGTTTTTTACCTCTTGCGAGAGCTGGCTGGATATTCAGCAAGAGGGGGAAGTTACTGTCGACCAGTTATACAGTACAGGTGAAGGGTATCGAACGGCATTGAATGGCGTGTATCAGGCCATGGGGCGACCTGCGTTGTATGGTCGAGAATTTTCTTTCGGATTGGTGGATTGTATGTCTCAGCAATACGACTTAGCAAACGAATCATTTTCAAATGATTTGTATATCAAGGCATCCGAATTTAAGTACAATGATGTTAGTTTGGTTGATTTCATTGATAATATATGGACTTCCGGATTTAAAGTGATTGCTAACACGAATGATTTAATTCAAAATATAGAAAAGACAAGTCCTGAATTGTTTGAAGAAGGAGAGATGGAGCGGAACTTGATTATGGGGGAAGCTTATGCTTGTCGGGCATTGATGCATTTTGATTTATTACGTTTGTTTGCTCCTGCTTTGATTAATGATGATCAGGGAACTTATGTACCTTACGTGGATACTTATCCTGAGATTTATGCTACCAGTATGCAGGTCGCTCCGTTTTTGGATAAGGTGATAGCCGATTTAGTAAAAGCAAAAACGTTGGTTGCAGATTTTGATACGACTGCGGCAGGAGTTTTGGCAAGCCAGAGTGGAGTGGCCCGTATGTCGAAAGCACGAAGTCTTGATAATCGGTTCGGGTATGGGGATTTCTTTGCGGGAAGAGGTTATCGGTTAAGTTATTATTCGATTACGGCTTTATTAGCTAGAGTATACCAGTATGCAGGGAAAATGACCGAAGCATTGGTGTGTGCCGAGGAAGTTCTGGATTTTGGTAAATCATCCGGTAAATTGTTTTATAAAGATGATTTCTCTGGAATTGCAAATGTGGGGACAAATGTTGAGGCTTTTGAGCAGAGATCGGATTTGAAATTGAAATCAAGTTTGATATTCGCTGCTTACAATGAAAAAGCTTATAAGGAGAGCGAAATTCAGCGTTATTTTAGATTGACAACAGTAGATGATAATGGAACACCCGTGGCTCCTGATTATTTTAAAATCAAACAGGTGGAATTATTTACTAGCCGGGGTGTGGAAGAGTGGAAAACGGATATTCGCTCGAAGAACTTGATTTTCATGCTTCAAGATGTTTTACCTATTTCCGGGAAGTGGTTTGTCAATTCACGGAAACCGGAGGATAGCGAACATTTGAAGATTTCTCCTGTACTTCGATTAACGGAAATTCAATATATCATGGCCGAGTGTTATGCTCGTAAAGGGAATTATGGTGAGGCTTATCGTATTTTGAATGATGTACGGGGAGCTCGTAATTTATCCCCTTTGATAGTTCAAAGCAGTTGGGAGGAATTCCTGACGGATTTAATCTGTGATGCTCGTAGGGAGTGGATTTCAGAAGGACAATTATTCTTTTTGTATAAGCGTCTTGATGCAGCATTTAACTTGAACGGTACAATGCATAAGTTGTCAAGAGGAGAGGCTTCATTGCCTTTACCTGTAGATCAGAAATAGAGAATTAAGAATGTTGAAAAATGGAAGTTATGAAAATTCGTTTATTAGCTATATTGATCCCTTTGACGTGTATTTTTTTCGCTTGTAGTGAAAAAGACATAGAGACATTTCACGGGAGACACCAGATTTATTTTGATAAATTTTATATGAATGCCCTTTACCCGGGGACGGAAGAGGCTGATACCACTAGAACTTCGTTCTTTTTTTATCCGGAGAACACGTCTTCGATAAAGGTGCAATTGGTTGTAAACCTTTCCGGTCGATTGTTGGATGCAGATTTGAATTTCGGATTAAAATTGGTTGAAGAGGGAACGACCGCATTACCGGGAGAGTACAAATTGGAAGAGTCCTATGTTTTTCATCGGAAACCTGTGGAAGAGGGAGCGAAAGAGATCAAGGATACAATAGAGTTGACATTGATTCACAGCGATCGGTTGGCAGAGTTGGGACCGGAAGGCGTGCGGTTAGTTGTGGAATTGGTTCCGTCAGTCGAGGTAGATTTGGGACAATACGAACGTCGTCGGGCAGTGATCGTTTGGAGCGAGGTCGAGGCTCAGCCTGAATGGTGGGATTATGAGGTGCAATGGAGTTTGTTGGGGGATTATTCTTATGCGAAGTATAAGTTATTCTTGCAAACGGTGGATACGAACGGAGAACTGAACGGGGAGTTGATTAAGGAGAACCCGGCTCGTGCGATTGAGTTGGTGACAGAATTTAAAGAATGGCTTTTGGACCATTTGGATGATCCGGATCGTGGCGACGAGTATCGTGAAATTCTGAGTACATTGAAAGTTTAATAGCTAATACATTGGAATTATGAAATATAGTATTTGGTTTATTAGTTGTCTCATCATCTTTTCGTTTGTCAGATGTTTTGATGATAAGGGGACATACGATTATAAAGATTTAAATGAGCCGATTTGGAATTTGGGAGAAGGACAGTCTGCGATAAATGTTGAATGTCGTGCGGGAGAAGTGGCTAAATTTAGAGCCTCATCCTTTTTTGCTTGGAAAGGGGATTCTTTGAAACGTGCAGGAGAGGTGCGTTACGAATGGAAGTTGGAAGGTGTGGTGATCGGTGAGGAAGCGGATTTTGATATTGATACCTATGAGTTAATGGAAATGATTGGTATGACGAAATTCTCAAAATCGGGTACGAATGGGACGTTTAGTATTATAGAAAAGGAATCCGGGATTGCCTATATGGTTCGGGCTTATATTTCGATAACCCCGACAAATACGAGTGGGGATTGGACGATATTGTCTAAAAAAGGAGGAGATGCGAAATTGTCTTATGTGAAATGTGTTAGAAACCAAGAAACGAGAAAATTAGAGTTTACTTTGCTGGAAGATGTATTTTTTGAGAATTATAATCAAGATATTCCTGGAACGCCTTTCGCTTTGGCGATGAGTAATTACTCGACGAATATTGGTTCTTTAGGATCAGTTACGGTGATTACGGATCAAGTTGGCTACGAGTTTAATTGCGAAAATTTGTTGAAAGTAAGTGAGTTGCAGAATGATTTTACCTCATTGCCTGCTAATTTCAAACCAGTTGATCGCACAGATAGTTATGAATCGATGACGACCTCGGGAGTACATAGTTTTATTGCGATGGAGGATGGATCTGTGTATAGACGGCAAATGTCAATGAATAATTTGGGAGGAGATTTTATGTCAATTCCGCTTGCGGCAGATGAGAAGGGGTATAAAATTACGAAATTCGGACAACCTAGGTTTGGATTTGGTAATATTCCTTGTTATGATGAAGCTAATAATCGAATGTTGACAATTCTTTTTTATCAAAGTGGGCAACCGGGACCTTTTCCAGGATTTCCCGGAGGAACGACATATCAGTTGTCTAAATTGGCAACAACAGAACCGGCTCCGGGAATGCCTACAGAAGGATGGTGTCCGGTTTGGGGTTTTCCGGAGGGAACAGAGTTCTTGCATGCCTCTTATGCCGGTTCGGTTTCGGGAGGTGGGTGGTTTACCTATTATGATCAGATGAATGTCTTTTATAATGACCGAGATGGAAATACGCACTGGGGAGTATACACACTTGACCAAACAACCGGGCAGACGGTGAATAATGCGGGGAATAAAGACGTGCCCTTCCCGGGTAATAAACTGACCAAAGAGTCTGTTATTTTGACGAGTGGGAAAGTAAACGGGGAGATGTCAAATTATATTCTATATGCCAATGGTAGTGAAATCAGATATGTAAATAAACGGGAAGATCGGGATTATCCTTTTATTAGGTTAGAAAACCCGACAGACCGGATAACTTATATGACTTATACTGTTTATCGAACGTATGAGTATTTGATTGTAGGTACAGAACAGGGTAAGTTGTTATTCTATAATGTGCTGGAAATGAAAGAAAATCCTGAATTGCTTGAAGAGTTTGATTTGGGAGGACGTGTTATTTCTGCAAAAGAGTTAAGTAGTTATTCTTCAGGGGATCGTTATTAAGAAATTGAAAAGTAAATTATTGTATGGAAGAATCAATTGTTAAAGTG
>DYVS01000239.1:0-29791 GCA_020743075.1 Butyricimonas virosa
GTTTGTAGACATCGTGATATCCAATTTGCGAGAAGCGTTAATTTCGGATAAAGTGTACGAGGTGGAGTATACCGTGTCGGTTCATGGTAAGATAACTTATTACGAGGGGCGGTTCAAGCGTGTACAGGAAAACTTGGTAGCTTGTTTTGAACGAGATATTACGGGACGAAAAAAGAACGAGGTTGCGATAAAACAGAATCAGCGATTGCTGAATGCGGTGCTAGACAATATGCCAATGCCTCTGATCATAAAGGATATAGATGATGATTTGAAGTATGTTTTCTGGAATAAGCAGTGTGAGTTGCAGGGTGGATATTCCCGGGAAGAAATTATCGGTAAAACTGATATAGAGGTATATGGAAAGGAACGAGGTGAACATTACCGGGATGTCGATTTTAAAATTATTGAAGAAGGGAATTCTTATCAAGAGCAAGAAGTGTACGAGACTCCTGATGGTGGGAGACACGTTTCTATCGTGAATAAAAATGTGGTGTCCAACGATGTACATCATTGGTTGCTGGCTACTCGCTGGGATATAACAGATCTTATTCGTATACAGGAACAACTTCAAGAGGTGAATCAGCAATTACGGATGGCTTTCTCGGTTACGAACACGGTTCCGATGGTTTGGGACTTGGAAGAAGACTTAATCCGGTTTAAATATCCTGAATTTAAGGTCGGAAATAAAGGTTTTTGTAATGAACGGGATGGGCAGTCCTCGTTGGAGGCTGTTGATAACATGCATCCGGATGACCGAGAAATTATGTCTCAGCTTTTTACGGATATAAGGAACGGGCAGATAGATAATTTGCACCGGGAGATTCGTTATGATATTCGGGGACTATATGAGGATTACTATGACTTGTATTTGACGGTTGAGAAGAAGGATATTACGGGAAAACCTCTGCGAGTTGTCGGGACGTTACGAAATATAACCGAGAGTAAGTTGTACGAGAAGACCTTGATGGAGGCGAAGCAAAATGTGGAGAAAATTCAAGAGATCAACCAGCTTATTCTTGATCATTCGAATAATGGATTGGTGTACCTTCACCCGGATTACATGATCGAGTGGGAGAACTTGGCCCAGTATTCCGAGCATCCGTTGGCCGGTAGGTATAAGGCCGGGTTGTGTTGCTACAAAAGTGTTATGCATCGGGATTCTCCTTGCCCGGGTTGTGTGATGCAGAAAGCATTGGAGACGGGAAAACGGGAAATGAAGGAAGTTACTTTTGATGACGGGTTTACGGTGGAGATCACGGCCACGCCTGTTTATGATATAAAGAACGAGGGGCAGATTCGGGGAGTCGTGTTAAAATACGAAGATGTTTCCGAACGTACTCGGGTTGCCAATGAATGGAAACGGGCAAAGGAAGCAGCTGAGATGTCCGATCGATTGAAGTCGATGTTCCTGTCTAACATGAGCCACGAGATCCGTACCCCCTTGAATGCCATCGTGGGATTCAGTGAATTACTGGTTAACACGGATGACCCGAAGGATAAAGAGGAGTACATGGCCATTATTAATCGAAATAATGAGTTATTATTACAGTTGATTAGTGATATTTTGGATTTGTCAAAGATCGAGGCGGGAACATTGGAATTTATTTATGATATGGTTGATATAAACGAGATGCTGCGGGGGGTGGAAATGAGTTATCGCCAGAAGAATATAGAACATCCTGATATTGATATTTCTTTTACCTCTCACGTGAATGAATGTGTTATTTACACGGAGAAGAACCGGGTGATGCAGGTGATTTCGAATTTTCTGAATAATGCACTTAAGTTTACCAGCGAGGGACACATCCATTTTGGTTATGAAGAGCGAGCGAATGGACTGCGTTTCTTTGTTTCAGACACGGGAAAAGGGATTCCGTCAGAAAAACAGGCTGAAATCTTCAAACGTTTTGTTAAATTAGATAGTTTTACTAACGGTACGGGGTTGGGATTAGCCATTTGCCAGACGATTGTTCATAAGTTGGGCGGAGAAATCGGTGTGATTTCCGAGGAAAATCAAGGAAGTACTTTTTGGTTTACTTTACCTGTTAAATCGGGAAACAGTTAATAGCGACGTTCCCAAAATATCCCACGTGCTTTCTCGGCGTGATCGTTTTTCTCTTTTATCCCGCATATAAATAAAAATTGTTAGAGACAAAAGTGAGGTTAGAAAGGAAGTTTTGTTTTAGATTTTATTATTTTTGAAAAATCAATTTAATGGATGCGATAGGTGGTTTTTAAGTAGGGAGTATTTTGTATTGTTAAGCTAATGCGATGGAAAATAGTCAGAAATATTATGAAATAGAAATATTGACTAGAGAGCTAAAAGAAGGAAAAGAAGCTGCCTTTGATTACCTTTTCAGAACTCGCTACAAAAAACTGTGTCGTTTTGCTGCCACGTTTGTCGTGCAGTTTGATGTGGCGGAAGACATTGTGCAAGAAGTTTTTGAAAAGATCTGGAAAAAAAGTACTCAGATAGACGAAAGGGAGTCTATTGATAGTTATTTGTTTGTTGCCGTGCGTAATGCTTGTTTTACGTTTTTGAAGAATAAACGAGAATGTGTTGATCTGGAGGACGTGAAACAAAATTTAAAAGTTTCGGAAGAAGTCGTAGAATTTGAAACGCCGGAATTGAACCGTTTATGGGGAGAGATTGAGAATTTGCCCTTGCAATGTAAAGTCGTTTTTAAACTGGTGATTCTGGAAGATATGAAATACAAGGACGTGGCTGACTCGTTGGGAATTTCGGTCAACACGGTAAAAACGCAGATGAAAATCGCTTACAAGACTTTGCGGGAAAAATTGAAACAAGAACAATTCTCTTTATTGCTATTTCTTTTGGGGATAAAAGAAGATTAAAATCTTTTTTTCAAAAAAATCTGTTTTTTCTTCACCCTATTTTTCATTTTTGAAGTACTCTATGTAAAAATATAAAGATGAAAATAGATGATCGAGTATATGAGTTGATTTCCGGGAAGTTGGATGATCGCCTATCACTAATGGAGGAAACGGAACTTTCGGACTGGCTGGCAGAAGATGTGAAACACGAGAAAGTATATGCCGAAATAAAGAAAATGCGTGATCAGGTAAAACTTTTACATCGGGATTTTGCTCCTGATACGGAGAATGTATTAAAACGAGTGAAATGGGGAAGAGGAAGGCAAATAGGTTTCCGTTATTGGTGGAAATATGCGGCACTCTTTATTTTGCCGTTAGGAGTGGCTTTGGTTTTGTGGCAGGGAATGAAAAATGAGCCGGAGGAGGTACATCGTCAATTTAGTGCAGTTTCTCGTCCGGGAGGAGAACGAGCAATATTGAAGTTGTATGATGGAAAAACGGTTATGCTGGATAGTACAATGAAGAGTTCATTGATCGCTCACGAGGCAAATGTTCGGATAGAGATGGATTCTAATCATCTGTTACGCTATTCTTCACATGATTCTATTGGTATTATCAATGCCAATAAAAATAATGAATTAATTATTCCTAAGGGTGGGGAGTATCAAGTCGTGTTGGCCGACGGGACAAAGGTTTGGTTGAATTCGGCATCACGATTAATATATCCTCAAGCTTTCATGGGAAAGGAGAGACGGGTTGTTTTGTCCGGGGAGGCTTTTTTTGACGTGGCACATGATGCAGAAAGACCTTTTATCGTGGAAACATCCCGGATGAACGTGAAAGTGTTGGGTACTCGTTTTAATGTGAATGATTACGCTGATAACGAGGAAGTTTCGACCACTCTGGTAAATGGTAGCGTGGAAATTGTTTCTGGTGATCAGCGGGCGTTTCGGTTGGTCCCAGGGGAACAGGCTTACGGGAAAGAAAACGAGTTGGAGAAACGAGAAGTCAATGTTCGTCTTTACTCGTCTTGGATCGACGGGAAGTTCTTGTTTAATAATACGGAACTGGAAGAGATTGCAAAGCAAATCTCTCGCTGGTATGACGTGGAAATATTCTTTAGTAGTGAAAGCGTGAAAAAGGTGCGGTTCACGGGAGCGATCGTGAAGTTTAAGCCTTTGGATGATTTGGTTCGGATGATCGAGAGTACAAGTCAAGTCCGGTTTAGCGTGAAAGGGAAAACAATTGTAATTTCAGAGTAAATTAAAAATACCGGAAAAGTATAGCGACTTCTCCGGCATTTATAAAAGTTAGTGGTTTTGTCCGACATTTGGCGATAGAAGGCAAAACCCATTGTAAACCTTTAAAAAACAAATGTATGAAAAAAAATTGTGATTTGGGGCTTTATCCCCCCAGATGGCTAAAAAATTTTCTATTAGTTATGCGAATAACAGGAATTTTGTGTTTGATGTGCGTGATGCATTTGTCTGCTGCGGTTCATTCGCAGACGGCTCGGATCAACTTGAAAATGAAAGATGCTACGATTGAACAGGTGTTGAATAAGATTTCAGAATCCACGCAGTTGGACTTTTTTTACAGTAACTCCAAGATCGACGTGTCAAAACGAGTGAACGTGGATTTTCTGAATACCACGATTGAACAGGCGTTACAATTGATCTTCAAAGGATATGACGTGAAGTTCGAAATTAACGATAACTTCGTTGTAATCCATTATGTGAGAGCGTTGGCTGTAACAGATTCGTTGAAAAAGATTACAGTGAGGGGAATCGTGAAGGATGTGGACGGGATGACGTTACCCGGTGTGACGATTCAAGTGAAAGGAACAACTATCGGTTTCACGACAAATGAAGAGGGTAAATTTGATTTTGATTTGCCCAAACGGGATACTCTCGTGTTGATTTTTTCATTCGTGGGTTACCAGAAACAGGAGGTGCGATTGAAAAAAGATAATAAGCCTTTGAATATCGTGATGAAAAACGATATGGCGGAGATTGATGAGGTTGTGGTGACAGGTATCTTCAACAAGCCGAAGGAGAGTTTCACGGGAGCGGTAACGCATATTACGAAAGAGGATATTATGGCATACGGTAACCGGAATCTGTTACAAACACTAAACAATATTGACCCGGCTTTCGTGATTCGCGAGAATAATACGTACGGTTCCAACCCGAACGTGTTACCGGAGATTCAGATTCGGGGTATTTCCGGGTTACCGGATATTACAAACTTACAGACGTATGCCCGGGCAGAGTTGAACCAGCCATTATTCGTGTTGGATGGTTTCGAGGTGACGCTGGAACGGGTGATGGACTTAAACCCATCGGATGTGGAGTCTGTAACGATTTTAAAAGATGCGAGTTCCACGGCTCTTTATGGTTCGCGGGGAGCTAATGGTGTTGTTGTGATTACTTCTTCAAAACCTCGTCAAGGAAAGTTGCGAGTCTCTTTCTCCGGTGGGATAAATTTGGAGATTCCCGATTTGTCTAGTTATGATTTGTTGGATGCTAAGGAAAAATTAGATTTGGAGGAACGTGCAGGATTGTACAATAGTCCGGCACGTATGGCTCTGTATCGGCAAAATGTGAAATCCATAGCAGAGGGGGTGGATACTTACTGGATTGGTGAACCGGTACGTACAGGTGTAGGGCAGAACTATATGCTGGATTTAGGTGGTGGTGACGAACAATTTCGTTACTCGATGAATTTATCTTACAATTGTGTGGCTGGTGCCATGAAAGGCTCTTTTCGGAATAATTTTAATGGGACATTGGGAATCAGTTATTTACTTAAACAGATTCGTTTCATGAATACGTTCTCTTTAGGATTGAATAATTCGGAAGATAGCCCATACGGGTCTTTTGGTGAGTATGTAACTATGAATCCGTATTGGTATCCTTATGATGAGGATGGGCGTATTGTGAGATCTTTTAATACGTTTGGTTCAACCACGGGGGTGGATGTGATTGCAAATCCTTTGTGGGAGGCTTCTATCAATAAATTTGATAAAAGTAAATACACGAATATCCGAAATACATTCAGGATTGAGTGGGATGTCGTGAAAGGTTTAAAATTATCCACGAATGTCGGTTATACCACTCAAACAGATAGAAGTGATCGTTTCTCTCCCAAATCCAGTAATGATTTTAATAACACATCAGATCCGGATGCTATGGGTAGTTACACGTGGGAATATCGTGAAATGCGTTCTTGGCAATGGAGTTTTAATGCTAGTTACGGGAACACCTTCGGTCGGCACAGCGTGTTTGCAGGGGTAGATGGGAGCTTGTATGAAACGAAGAATCTAGGGTATATACTATGGTTACGAGGATTTGCTAATGATAATTTGACAGATATTTCTAACGCTGCCGGTTTTGCTAATGAACGTCCCAGTTCTACGGATACGCATTCTAGACAAGCGGGATTCACCGTGACCGGGAATTACAATTACGATAGTCGTTATTTCTTTGATTTTTCTTATCGGTTGGATGGATCTTCATCCTTTGGTTCCCAGAATCGTTTTGCTCCATTCTGGTCTATCGGTTTTGGGTATACGGTCAGTCAGGAAAATTTTGTACAAGAGAATTTCCCTTGGATGAATTTACTTCGTTTACGTTATTCTTATGGGGTGAATAGTGCGCTACCGAGTAATCCCTATCAGGCCTTAACAACCTACGAGTATGACCGTGATCAACGTTATAACGGGGATATGGGGGCTTATCTGATGGGGCTTGGTAATGATAAATTGCGCTGGCAGGATACCTATCAGCATAATATAGGAGTCGATCTGACATTGTTTAACGAGATATTATCGGTTCAAGGTAACTATTACCGTAAGGAAACGAAAAATTATATTTCTTCATTGGGATTATCCTATTCTCATGGATTCCCAAAATATATGGAGAATATCGGGACTCTTCGGAACGTGGGAGGAGAGTTGAATGTATCTGTAAATTTGTTGCGGAACCAGAATATTATGTGGTCGGTGAGGGGTGCGATGTCTTGGAACAAGAATACGATCGTGACCCTTTCGGATGAAATGAAACGGCAGAACGAGGAAACCGTGAATAATCAAACCGGGGCGTTTGTTTATTTGCAATATAAAGAGGGAGAATCCATGGATGCTATTTACACGTTCATTTCTCCGGGTGTGGATGCAGCCACGGGAGAGGTGCTTTATATGGATCGAAACGGACGAGTTTCTTCTGATATTGATATGTATGCAAAGGTTAAGGTCGGGAATGAGGTTCCTAAGGTAAACGGACGTTTCAGCACGATGTTCCGTTATAAATCTTTCTCTTTGAATACCGGTTTCGAGTTACGGTTAGGAGGACAGAAATTGAATCAGACTTTATTGAACAAGGTGGAAAATGCTTATCCGAAGGTGAATGTTGACAAACGTGTGTTGAGTGAGCGTTGGGAGAAACCGGGTGACGTGACTCGATATAAAGGGTTGAATAATGATAAGAATACGGTTGCTAATAACCGTTTTGTGGCAGATGAATCAACCTTTATCTGGAGAAATATTAATATCCAGTATGATTTTCCTCGTCGAATTTGTAAATATTTGAGGATGGAACGATTGAGTTTATCTGCCAGTATGATGGATTTGTTGTATATGTCTACGATCGAGCAAGAAAGAGGAACTGGTTATCCGTTCTCTGTAAAACCGTCGTTCTCTATATCATGTACTTTCTAATTAATTTGAACGTGTTATGAAAAATATGAAGAATTTATTATTGGTGCCTTGCTTGATGTTCTGTTTGTCGAGTTGTCAGGATTGGTTAACAATTCAACCTGAAACACAAGTGACTAAAGAAGATATGTTCAAAACGCAGGGAGGATTTTATGATGCCTTAATCGGTTGTTATACTTTGATGCGGGATAATTATTCTCCGGATGCGAGCATGGTTGTTGGGGGTGTGGAATATATGGCTAATCTTTGGATAACGGCTACGGACTGGGGAACGGCCTATGATTTCGCATCTCATGATTATAGGGCAGACTTGGTTGAGATGAATTTGTCCCAGCTATTTTTGAAACAATACGAGATTATTGCAAACGTGAATACTTTGTTGGAGTATATTGATATTCAGAATAACGTATTGACAGAAGACGAGGGAGACCTATACAAAGGGGAAGCTTTGGGATTACGGGCTTTTATTCATTTTGATTTGATTCGTTTGTGGGGGCCTATGCCAACTGGAATTAATGGGAATCGAGACTATTTGCCTTACGTGACTACGGTTCAATTGGAGAATTATCCGTATTCTAATTATCAGGAGTATATGGCAAAACTTTGTGCAGATTTGGATTCGGCTGAATTGCTATTGCAACGAGTAGACCTGATTGTGGCAAATGATAAGTCTGCATCATATCGTCAGAATCGGATGAATTATTATGCCGTACTTGGTTTGCAGGCACGAGTACATTTGTGGTTGGGCGAACGTGATGAGGCTTTGCGTTATGCCCGGTTAGTAAAAGAAGCTACAGTTGCAGGAGAGAAAAAACAATTTGTTTTGGGGGTTGAAAATGATTTTCTGCGCTATGATAGAGTGTTGTATAGTAGTGAGCAATTGTTTGGAATAAGTCTTGAAGAATTTAATGATAATATGATAGCAGACGGTCCTTATGCTGCTTTTGAACAAAAAAGTACTAATCTGAGTGAATTGTACGCGGCGGAAGATATTCGTTTCCGGTATTTATGGTATACTGATGATGGTGGGGGCCTTCGCTCTTCAAATAAATATGGTAACATGGCATCATTTGACACTGAGAATCTGGCACCGGCTAAAAGTGTTCCTTTGATCCGTTTGTCAGAGATGTATTTGATTATTGCAGAGTGTGCCGGTTTGGTGGAAGCGAATACGGTATATACTGAATTTTTAGCATCCCGGGGGGTGACAACAACCGAATTGACGGAAAGTAATAGACAGGAAATTATTCTACGAGAGTATTTAAAGGAGTTTTATGCGGAAGGACAGATGTTTTTTGTGTACAAACGTTTAGGAACTGTAAATATGCGTTGGTCTTCTAGAATGTGTGGAGAGGACGTTTACGTGTTACCGCTACCGTTGCGGGAATTGAGTACGACTGAAAATTATTAAAAGAGAAAAATTATGATACGTAAATTGATATTGTCTTTATGCGTGGGCTTTTGTTGTTTGGCTTGCGAGGAGGCGTTACCCGATTATAATACAACTTGGAGTGGGGTTCAGTTTGTTTTAGGGCAAACTCTTAACCCTGAAAGATTCAGTTATTCTTTTATTGGGAAAGAAGAGACGAGGATGATGGATACTCTCTGGTTTACCGTACGACCTCAAGGACTGTTACCGGAAAGAAACTGTCGGATTAGGCTGGAGCAATATGAAGGGAAAGAATGGAAATATATTTATGGTGAAGATGGTGCGATTGCGGATTCTGTATTACGAGTTTTTCCCCATCAGGCAGAAGCCGGAATACATTATGTCGCTTTTGATGATGAACGAATGGCAGAATATTTGACCTTGGACCCCGGAGAGTTAGAGACTAAAATTCCGGTAATTGTTATACGGGATAGGTCTTTGCAAGATACGACGTACACTCTTTTCTTTCATATCGTGGATTCGGAAGATTTGAAGGCGGGAGATGAAAAATATTGTAATATTCAATTGGGGATAGCCGATTGTCTAACTCGGCCAGCTGCTTGGAATGATTGGTTTTTTGCGGGGAATTGGAGTCAAACTCGTCATGAGTTCATGATTAGAGTAACGGGAGAGGACTGGGATGATGAATTTATAAATACACTTGATTTGGGTCAAAAGAACTATTATTTATATGTGTTTAACCGAGAATTAAAGAAGGAGAATGCTGCACGAGCTGAAGAAGGATTACCTCCTTTGAGAGATGATCCTAATGACCCGAATACAGATATTACTTTCTCGACAGTAGCATTTATGTAACCAATAAAAAAAGTAAATATGAAAAGATATATATTTGTACTGATCTTTGTGGTCGGATTAATGTTTGGATCTTGTTACGACAAAGATAATACCATTCATCGAATTCCAGATTTAGTAATTGAGAATGTTACTGGTGGTTCTGTGAAGACAGGAGAAGTAATTGAAATTACCCCTAAATGTGTAATGGGTGGAGAGGAAGTCGAGTGTACTTATAATTGGTATCGTTATCGTGATACTGTGTTGGAATTAATCTCAGAAGATTCTCGTTTGGAATGGAGAGTAGATACTGTGGGCTCCGTTACATTAGAAGTAGAAGCAACTCATGTTGAAAGTGGTATTCAGGCAGTTCTTACATTTTATTACTCCATCACTCCACGTATTAATGGAGGCTGGCTAATATTGAAAGAGACTATGGATGGAAATACAGATATGGATGTTTCTTTAATTCAAGCTAATGGTATTGAGTTTGCGGCAGATCAGTTATCTTTGGCTTTGGGAGAACCGATGAAAGGAAAACCTGTATCGCTATTTTATACAGAATCCTATCAATGGTATGATCCGGAAACCGGAGCAACAGAAAAGAATCAGAAGTGTTTAATTCCGGTAAGTCAGAAAGATATTTTAATGTATCGAGTGGCAGATGAGAAGGTGTTGGCGAGAAATGAAGAGTTATTTTTCGAAATGCCAGATTTTGGATCTAGTAACATAAGTTCGTTTATGCAATTAGCACAATCAGGAGGATTGATATGTGATGGGAAAGCATACTTGAGATCCAATGTTGCGTTTATGCCGGCACTTTTGGGTGATTACCATTTGGCTCCTGACGTTGTTTGCTGGAAATATAGTAATCCGATGTTGGTGTATGATGAGTTAAATACATCTTTTGGCTTGCTTGTTGCGTCAGATAGGTTCAGTACAACGATGGAAGTTAAATATTTTGCTAATGACTATCAACCTGATGATGACTTGAGAATTTCTCCTAATAGAATGGATGCTGAATTGATCTATCTCGGTCAAACAGATAAAAGTATTCTTTCAGATCCTAATAAACAAGGATATGGAACGGCATATGCTTTAATGAAAAAAAATGGAGATGCGAATAATTTATTATTATATGGGTTGACTGTGGCAGAGTGGTATAATGCTACTTACGGTCCGATTCGCTTTGCTCGGACAATTCCGGTTTCTCGTTGTGAAGCTTTTGCTACGGCTGATTTTTATACGATGCATCAGACTAATAATTTGATTTATTTTATAAAAGATAATCAACTATCTTATTATGATATTGATAATGATGAGTTCGTGGAAAATATTCATACTTTTGAAGGTGAGGTAACTTATTGTAAATATATAGGTAATGATTATGATTGCAATACAGCTCCGTGGTTAGGAGAGTTGTATGAAAATAAGTTTGAGAGACTTGTTGTCGCGACATCTTCCGGAGTGAATTATACAGTATATGTTTTTGACTGGTCGATAAATGAAGGATTGACTTTTTTACCTGGTGAGGAAGTGAAGGGGGAAGGGAAAGTACATTTTATGTTATGGTTCCCTCGAAATACATCGAATTTCTTTAAGAGTATTTATAGATATAGTTAATTATAATTGAGACGGTTCCCATGGGTGCGTGCGGGAACCGTTTTCATTTAAACTTATAGGGATGAAAAAAGTATTGTATGTTGTTGTAGCATTTTTTATGCTACAAATGGGAGTTTTTGCCCAAACGAATTTTGAAGAATTGACGTTGGAGAAAGCTTTAGAGAAAGCTAAAAAAGAGAATAAATTGGTGTTCGTGGATACTTATACCTCTTGGTGTATGCCATGTAAGTATATGGCGAACACGATATTCCCGAAGAAGGAGATGGGGGACTATCTGAACGAGCGGTTTGTTTGTGTGAAATTTAATACGGAAGAGGGCGAAGGAGCCGAGATCATGAAGCGGTATGAGATTTCAGCTTTCCCGACATTCTTGATTTTGAACACGGAGGGAGAGGTACAGCACAAAATTGTCGGTGGAAGTGAGACCGCAGAAGATTTTATCAAGCGTGTGGAAGAAGGATTGGATGAAGAGAAAGCGATAGGGATTCTTGCCAATCAATATGCGAAAGGAGATCGAAGTATAAATTTATTGACCAAGTATGCTCGGGCGTTGTTGGCGATTCAAGATCCTCAAGTGGTAAAAGTGGCAGAAGAGTTAATTGGAAAATTGAGTGATGTACAACGGGTGGATACAGCGTACTGGTTTATCTATGAACATCCTTTTTTGACGCAGGTCGGTTCTCCTAATATGACCTATTTGTTGGAGAATACCGAACGTTTTCAGAAAAGTATCGGGGCTGAGCGAGTGAACGAGAAAATTGCGACAGCTTTTGATCTTCAATTGACGAATATGATCACGGGACGTGACCGCCAGAGCGGGGTGGAGGCAATAGATCGGGTTGAGAGTGAGATGGAGAAGTATAAATTCCCCAGTAAATCCCGTTTAAAAATGTTTGCCGAGATTGCCCGTGCTCAAAGAAGTGGGGACATTGAAAAGTTATTGACCACTTGTGAGAAAGATATCCCGCAGATTGAGCATGAGCATCTGTTGGCCGTGTTTTTCCCGTTGTCTTTGACGATCAAACGCAATGGAACTCCTGATCAACAGGCGAGAATTTTGAAATTAGCCAAAAAACTATTGGCAGAGACCACAAACGATAAGTTTAAATTCTCCTTGGGACAATTTATTCCTTATGCATTGGAAAAATAGAGATTGTTTTAGAGTGATTGCAAATGAAAAAGTATTGTAATACATGTTTTTGCGTCGGGCTGATTCTTTTTTTGTGCGGTTTGCAAGTGGGACGTGCACAAAATGGTGTAATTTATAGAGATTATGACCGATTGGGGTGGACAATCCTCGATTCGTTGAAACGTCCGGAGGCTGCCTCGTTATTCAAAGGTATGAATACATTGAAGCGAGAGACTCGTATGGTACAAGAAGAGGCACTCGTGGATGTAGTCCCCCATTCTGCCGGGAAGCGGAAATTGAAGCCGGGAAAGATGATGACAGAGAGGCGGGCGAGTGTGTTGATGATGTTTAAATATTTGCGAGCTACAACTCGTCCGGAAGCAATCGAACCTTGGGCAACAGCCGTGGTGTTGTCGGAAGACGGGGTGTGCGTGACGAATTGGCATGTGTTCTGGCAATTGATAGATCCTACGGCACGCTTGGATTTGCGGGATAGTTTACTTTTTGTGGCGACAGAGGCCGGAAAGATATATTCCATATCTTCCATTCTTAGTTATAGCCGGAGTGGAGATTTAGCTTTCTTCAAGATTGATACCCGAGGCGATCGCTTGGTGCCGATGCCAATGGGAGGTGATCTTGCTGTAGGAGAGAACGTGCATGCCTTGACTAATCCGGCAGGATATCCTTATGTGTACACGAACGGAGTGGTTTCTCGTACTTTTATCAAGGAATCCGGCAATCCATTTGCCAACCGCGTAGAGATTACTGCCGATTTTGCTAAAGGCTCTAGTGGTGGGCCGATTATGGACGACCGGGGAAATATGGTTGCCATGGTCTCTTGTCTTCATCCGATTTTCTACGTGGATCAGCCTCCGACAGATCGGCAGATGGGAATAAAGGAGTGTATTCCGGTAAGTTCGATTGTGCGGTTGATGCATCAGTAAACGTGTTTTTTAATCATGGCATTTGGGGGTGGTTTGGGATGAATGTATGTAAATTGTAATAATTATGAGATTAAAGAATTTGTTTTTTGTTGTTTTCATGTTTTTAGCTGTTTTTCAAGTTATGGGAACAGCGAAGCAGGCAGATACGACGGCATTGAAAAAAGGTGATAAATGTCCGGAGTTCATGTTTAAGGATGCTCAAGGAAAGGATCACGGGTTATCGGAATTGAAGGGGAAGTATGTTTTTATAGATGTGTGGGCATCGTGGTGTTACCCGTGTCGGAAAGAGTATCCTTATTTGCAGGAATTAGAGGAAAAGATGGAGGGCAAGAACATTGTTTTCGTGGGAATCTCTTGTGACCATGTTGAGTGGCGTTGGACGGGAGCTTTGGGGATGATGAAAGGCATACAGTGGTGGATTGCGGGAGACGAGTCATTTCTAAAGGCATTTCGGGCGGATCGAATTCCCCGTTTTATATTGCTTGACCGGAAAGGCCGGGTGTTGGAATTGGAGATGACGAGACCTTCCAATGCAAAAACGTTGGGTAGACTGTTGAAATTAAAAGGATTGTAGAATTTGTGCATTTTACTAAATAGTGATTAGGATTATGAGACGGATTTTTTTGATTTGGTGTTTAAGTTTATTTATCGGAGGAGTATACGCTCAAGAGAAAATGGCAGAAATTGCATTATCTTTACCGGGGGGCCACGTGTCGGGTGTTGCCTTGGAATTGAATGAGCGAATTGTGGAGTTGGGAGTGAATGGAGAGGGAAAAGTTCAGGCAAAAATTCCCGTGTCGGGAGGAGAGTATGCTCGATTGTGGATAGGGCAAGGGTGGTTCCCGGTATGGCTGGAACCGGATAAGCCGTGGCAGGCAAAAGTGGATAATAACGGTGCATATTTTGAAGGAGCCGGAGCGGCAATCAACACCTATTTGAATACGAAACCGGAGAATCAGATAGAGCGATATGATTACAAGATGGACGATGCTTCTTTTCGGGCAAAATTGCAAAAACTGGATGAAGAGAAAAAACAATTGCTTACGTCTTCGAATTTGGATGCTGATTTTACGGCAAAAGAACTGAAGCGAATTAAATATACGCGGAATTATTATTTGGCTTCTTTCGTGATTGGAGGGGGAGCCGATGGGACAATGAATCTTTCCGGAGATACATTCTCTGAGTTACAACAGGCGTTGAAAGAGGATCCGGATTCGTGGGGTGTTTTGGGATATACCGAATCTTTGAATCGCGTGGTTTTTGCTTTTGCTAAAATGGATGAAACTTCAACAACTCCTTATGCCGTGTTGTTGAACGCCTTGAAGATTGCAATGGAAAATTTCAAGGACAAGCGCACGCTGGAAGATGTGGTGATGAATGCCGTGATGGAGTATGTCGGTTTCCAAGGAATGGAAAACACGGAGGAGATGGATCGTATTTTTCGGCAATGCGTGACTCGCCCGGATTACGTGGAGGAGTACGAACGGATGTATGCTGATTTTAAACGTTTGGGGAAAGGAGCTCCGGCTGTTCCTTTTAAATTTAAGGATATAAATGGGAACGAGGTAAGTCTTGCCGATTTGAAAGGAAAATACGTTTATGTGGATATTTGGGCCACGTGGTGTGGACCGTGTAATGCTGAAATTCCCAAATTGAAAGAATTGGAGAAGAAATTGGAAGGTCGGAATATTTGTTTTGTTAGCATTTCTTGTGACGAAGACAAGGCTGCTTGGGAAAAATTTGTGAAAGAGAAAGAAATGGGTGGTATTCAATTGCATTTTGGCGGCGATCAGAATTTTATGGCAACGATCAAGTGTGATGGAATTCCTCGATTTATGTTGATTGATCGTGAAGGAAAATTTATAGATTCCAACATGACACGTCCTTCCGAGGCTGCTACATGGAAGACCTTAGAGGCTTTACCCGGATTGTAAACGAAAAAAGATACGGATGATGAAAAATAGTGTGATAGTCGGATGCCTGATGCTATTGTTGACGGCTTGTTGCCAATATGCGGAAACAACTTTCGAGTTGGCTCTTCCCGGCGATGATGATCGAAGCGTGGATGTTGAGATCGCCGATGGACGGGAAGCCTTAACATTTCAGTTGTCCGGCTCTTTGCGGAAAGCCTCTTTTGGGCTTTCTTTGACGGGAGGTGAATATGCACGTCTCTGGGTCGGTGATCTACCTTTTCTTGTTTGGGTTGAGAATGAAAAATCTTGGCGTGCGGAGTTAAAATGGAATGAATTGCATTTTAAGGGACCGGGAGAGGAGATAAACAGTTATTTGAATACTCGTTTCGTGCACCAATTCTATTTTAATGACTATTACCGAATGGAAGACGCTGAATTCCGAGGACAATTGCAGAAGGTGATTGGCGAGCGAGAGAAGGTGCTTCAAGAACGGGAACTTGATACGAAGTTTGTTGAACGAGAGAAGAAGCGTTTGCAATGGTTGCGAAATTATCACTTGGCTTCATTTGCTGTTGGGGCAATATCTCGAGCTGAACCGATGACGCTTTCTGATGAAAGTGAGGCTGAAGTGCAACTTGCCGCTTTGGAAAATACGGACTGTTGGGGTATTCCTGAATATCCGGAAACAATAAAACGAATATTGCAAGCTATGGCACAGCGGGATACGTCGTTGACGGATGCTTATTCTCGCTTGTTGAGCGTGTTAAAAATGGCAACAGAGAATTATGAAGACCAACGTTTGGTGGAGTTCCTTGTGAATAAAAGTGTGATGGAGTATATTCGTTTGAATGGCATGGAGAATGCGACGGAGATGGATCGCATGTTTCGAGAGAACGTTCATCGCCCGGAGTACGTGGCGGCTTACAACGAAATGTACGAGGCTAACCGACTTTTGTTTAAAGGCCAACCGGCGATTGCTTTCACCTTACCGGATACGACGGGCAAAATGGTGAGCTTATCGGATTTTAGGGGTAAATATGTTTACATCGATATGTGGGCCACTTGGTGTGGTCCTTGTCGGGCCCAAATCCCGCATCTGGAAGTTTTGGAAAAACGTTTGGAAGGAAAGAACATCTGTTTCGTGAGCATCTCTTGCGACAACGGGCAGAAGGAGTGGAAGGGATATGTGAAAGATCATCAATTGAAAGGAATGCAATTGTATTTAGGCTACGATAAGGAGTTTATGAAATCTATTCAGTGTAACGGAATCCCGCGATTCATCCTGATTGATCCGGAGGGAAATTACGTGAATGCCAATATGCCTCGTCCTTCGGATGTAGAAACATTGAAAATTTTAGAATCTTTGTCTGGGTTATAATATTGGTGCGTGTTTTTAAGTTGGCAAGGAGTCATTCGGGTATATTCTCGGATGACTCCTTTTTTTTCTTGTTTTTCTGAATATGTTTTTGTTATTTACGATGCTATTTGTGATGTTAATATTGAAACTATGATTGAAGAAAAAAAGAAACTTGTTTTTGCAGCTCAGGCACAACGTTACGCAGGGGCAAAGTTGATGTGTTGCAGTAGTGGAAATTTATCATGGCGTGTTGGAGATAAGGCATTTGTTTCGGGTACAGGAACATGGCTTTCGACTTTGGAGCCCCAAGAAATTGCTGTGTGTGATATTATTTCGGGGCAATCAATAAATAACGTGCGTCCTTCTATGGAAAGTGGTTTCCATTTGGGAATTTTGAGAAAACGTCCGGAGGTAAATGTTGTGTTGCATTTCCAATCTGAATATGCGACTGTGGTGGCTTGCTTAAAAGAGAAGCCGGAGAATTTTAATGTTACTTTGGAAGTCCCTTATCATGTGGGAGAGGTCGCTGTGATTCCTTATTTCCGTCCCGGTTCTCCGGAATTAGCAGAAGCGGTAATTACAGCAATGAAAGAGCATAATGCTGTTTTGATGAGTAATCACGGACAGGTCGTGTGTGGAAAAGATTTCGATGAAGTGTTAGAGAGGGCTTTGTTTTTTGAAATGGCTTGCCGGATTATCGTCCAAAGTCGAATGAATTACACTGTACTTAACGAAAAGGAGGTAATGGATTTACAGGTACATCTTTTAGATAAGAAAAGTTAACTCTATGGATATGAATTTTGGAGAGTAAACTTTTATTCGCATATTTGTCTTTGGTTAGAACCGAAATGATGAATAGCTATGGACGTGGATCGGTTTATCGAAAGTGTCAACAAAAAACGGGAAAGTGCGTGGCGGGAAATGTACCGGAAATACTATCCTGCAATGTGCAACTATGCATCGAAGATTGTAAAGGATGATGATTCCGCCGAAGATATTGTTCAGGATTGTTTTATCAAAATATGGGATTCCGGGACGCAATTTCCTGACGTGCCTTCATTAATCGGTTATTTGTACCGTATGGTGTATACCAGAGCCCTAAATTCGGTAAGAGACCGAGGATTTGTGCAAGAATTATATGAAAAGTGGGGAAGTGAACTTCTTGAGAATCAAGAAGAGGAACTTATGATAGAATGTGCGGTGGAGGAGGATGCCGTGAATAAATTTTACAGTGCTGTGGATAAATTATCCGATCAGCAACGGCAGGTACTATTTATGAGCATGGAGGGATGTAAGGTAAAAGAGATTGCTGAGCAATTGGGGGTTAGTGAGAATTCTGTAAAAACCCAGAAAAAACGGGCTTATGCATTCGTGAGGGAAGAGTTAGGGGAAGGTTTGGCCATATTAATTTTCTTTTTATTCTCGTGAGTGGGTGCTATAATTCGATTTTCTTACATAAATTTGTCCGGATAATCTGAAAATATACTCATGGATATCGAAGAGAATTTGATTTTAGATCGAATAAAGAAGCATGATAAAGAGGCGTTTAGATTCCTCTATGAGTATTATTTTACCAAAATGGTACTATTTGCCGAAAGCTATTTGTACGATGAAGAAGAGGCAAGGGATTTAGTGCAGGATTTATTTTTCCATTTGTGGGATCACTCCGAGACATTGCACGTGACGACTTCGATAAAATCTTATTTGTTTACTTCCGTGCGAAATCGTTGTTTGAATATTTTGCGGGATCGGAAGATTAGGGATGAACATAACAATAAATTATTTGAAGCCCAACTTTTTTCCGGCACGGAAGACGTGGTTATTGATGAAGAGATTCAACAACGTCTACAGGAAGCTTTGGATTCGTTACCTGATAAATGTAGAGAAATTATCTTGTTGAAAGTGGTAGAGGGAAAGAAAAATAAAGAAATTGCCAACCAATTGAATATTGCAGAGACGACAGTAAAGACTCAAGTGCAGCGAGCCTATCGTATGTTGCGTGAGAAATTGATTCCCATTTTATTGCTTATCGAGTATTTTCAGGAAGGGATCTGAAATTTTTTCATAAAAAATAATAAGAACCTTTGTACTCCATTTTTTGAATAAATGTGTCTTACGTGTGAATGATAAATAAAAAATCATGACGAATGACAAGACATATATAAATTGGGATATAATTGCGAAACATCTGCTGGGAATTTCCTCTGCCGAAGAGCGAGAAAGGGTTGAGGAATGGTTGTCGGAAGATGAAAATAACAGGGAATATTATCGTAAAGCTCAACGGTATTTTGATAAGTATTACACGGGAGAGGAGAGTCGGGTCGTGGATTCTAAAAATGCTTGGGAGGAATTTGTTGTTTATACGAACAAGACCCCGAAAAAGCATATTGGGAGAATAATTATTAAATATGTTGCCGTGTTGCTGCTCCCCTTGCTTCTGGGAGGTATTGCTTATTGGTTTTGGGAGAGTGGTCAATTTCAGGTTACAGAAGTTACAAAGAGTATATCCATTGAACCGGGGACGACGAAAGCAGTATTGGTATTTAATTCCGGTCAACGAGTAGAATTAACGGATTCTGTTGCTTTTGAACAGGTGGTGGAAAAGTTTAAGCCTGCTCATGGTAGAATTGAAGAGGCGGAAAGATCTGTAAGGTATAATAAAATTATTGTACCGAGAGGAGGAGAGTACAATTTAGTGTTGTCGGATGGAACGAGCGTGATGATAAATTCCGATTCAAAATTAAGTATTCCGGATCAATTTGTGGGAAAGGAACGACGGGTCTATTTGGAAGGAGAGGCGTTGTTTCATGTCACCCGGGATTCTGAGCATCCTTTTATAGTAGAAACAGACAATGGTGATGTTACAGTTTTAGGGACCGTGTTTAACGTGAATGCTTATCCGGATGAAGCATATATACAGACGACCTTGGTGGAGGGAAGCGTTGCTTTTAAAGGAAAGGGAATGGCCTCCTCTCGAATGATATCCCCTGGCGAGCAAATTACCTATGATATTCAGACAAATGGCATAAACGTGGAACGAGTGAATACAGATATATTCACGGCGTGGACCGAAGGGAAGTGGATCATTGAAGGAATGCGGTTGGATGAGATCATGAAGCAATTGGCCCGGTGGTATGATATTACAGTATTTTATCAGAATCCGGAAGCTAAAGAGCTTGTATTTACTGGAGATTTGGAGAAGTATAATAAATGTAATGTTATCTTGGATATTATATCCTTGACAACAAATGTTGAATTTGAATTAAAAGAGAGAGTGATTATTGTGAAAATGAAATAACCGGAAGGTGTTGGGACCACCTATCCGGTCAATGTGTTAATAAAATATAGTAATCTTACATTAACAAGACAAATGTATGCAAAAAAAACGAGATGATGGCATCCCTGTTAGGGAGGCGTGTGTAAAAAAATGGTTTCTGGTTATGAAATTGATATGTGTTTTTACATTGTTTCTATTGTTGAAAGTTTCCGCGAATGGTTTCTCTCAAAAGAAAATAAGTCTGGATTTTGAGAAAGCAAGCATGTTGGAAATTATTCAAGAATTGCGTCAGCAAACGGGTTACAAGTTTTTTTTCAATCATAATGAATTGAAAAAAGTGAAAGATGTGTCTGTAAAGTTTGTTGATGAGGAATTGGAACAGGTGTTGGATGTACTTTTGGGTAAAGTGAATTTATCTTACCGGATAGAACAAGGTGTTATTATTATTGTGCCGGGAGAAGTGAAAAATGAGGAAAGAGAGGTACGTATTATTGGAAAGGTGACCGATGAGAGAAAACAACCGTTACCAGGAGTGACGGTTATCGTGAAAGGTTTAACCTTGGGTACATCAACAGATGTAAATGGAAGATTTTCCTTAACATTGCCCAAAATGCAAAATGTGTCTTTGCTTTTTTCATTCATCGGGATGGAAACGCAAGAGGTAAAATATACCGGTCAGGATTCAATTCATGTGGTTTTAAAAGAAGCTGCAGAACAATTGGATGAAGTGATTGTGAGAACCGGGTATCAGAATATAGATAAACGTAAATTAACGAGTGCCGTGCAAACCATCAAGATGGATGATATAAAAGTGGCGGGAGTGAACACGATTGACCAAATGTTGGAAGGACGTATTCCCGGTATGATTTTTATGCAGAATTCCGGACAGGTGGGTGCGGCTCCGAAATTAAGAATACGGGGAACTTCGACGGTTTTGGGAAACCGAGAACCTTTGTGGGTGCTGGACGGGGTCGTTTTGACCGATCCGGTGAACGTGGATCCCGCGCAAATCAATGACTTGGATTTCGTGAATCTGTTGGGAAATGCTATTTCGGGATTGAATCCTAATGATATAGAACAGATTGACGTGTTGAAGGATGCTTCAGCAACGGCTCTTTACGGGGCAAAAGCAGGTAACGGGGTGATTGTAATCACGACGAAGAAAGGAAAGGCTGGTCCTCCCAGTGTGACTTATTCCGGGACGGGGTCTTTTACGCGGCGTCCGCGTTACAGCGACCGAGCTATATATCTGATGAATTCGAAGGAAAGGGTTGATGTCTCCCGTGAGTTGGTAGAGCGGGGGGTGTATTATAACAATGTGGATAGTTGGGTCGGATACGAGGCTGTGGTGCAAGATTATTACAATGGTGCGATTGATTATAAGGAGTATAATCGGTTGGTTTCGTATTATGAGACATTGAACACGGATTGGTTTGATATTGTTTGTCAAGATGTGTTTTCACATAGCCACACGTTGAGTTTGTCGGGCGGTTCTGCTAATATTCGTTATTATGCTTCTCTTGGGATGAGTGATGAAAATGGGGCAATAAAAGGGGAGAATAACAAGCGGTATTCGACGACATTGAATTTGACGGCTAATTACGAACGTTTTACGGCACGTTTCCAGCTTCAAGGCAATGTATCGAGTCGTAATTATAACCCTTCGGAATTAGGCGTCCTGGATTATGCTTATAATATGAGTCGTGCTGTTCCGGCTTTTAATCCCGATGGATCCCGTTATTTTTATCAACGGACGAGTGGCTCTATGCCGGTGTATAATTTTAACGTGTTGAATGAAATGGATAATTCCGGGGATAAAACCAAAGGAAGTGCGATTAATATGCAGGCACATATCGGTTATAGTGTTATTGACGATTTGAAATTGGAAGGAACATTATCTTATGCGGTAAGTAACACGAATCAGGAGATTTATTTCACGGAGGATACCTATTACGTGCACAAATTGCGTGCGGACCAGACGGAACGGAATGATATGTGTCCTGTCGGTGGTGAATTGCGTAAGAGTGATGTACGCAACACAAACTGGATGGCTCGGGTGCAAGCAAATTACACGAAGAACGTGGGAAACGAGGGTAAGCATAATGTGAGTGGTTCTGCCGGTTTGGAATTGAATTCTCAAAGATACGATGGTTTTAATATCACACGCCGGGGATATCATAGAGATCGGGGTAAATTGTTCTCTTCTGTTCCCCAGACTTATACGGGATATTATAATCAATTTATGGCAAGTGCGAATGCTTTGGGTGTTATCACGGAAAATTTGACGAATTCGGTAGCGTGGTATGCGATGGCCGGGTACGATTATGACAACCGCTATATGGTGAATTTACATATTCGAGGGGAAGCTTCTAATTTGTTCGGATCACGGGCGAATGATCGTATGATGCCGATTTGGGCGTTGTCAGGTCGTTGGAACATGAAGCAAGATATTTTGAAATCTGTTGATTGGGTGGATGACATGGCGTTGAGAGGGTCTTTCGGTTACCAGGGAAATATGTTGAGTAACCAGACTCCGAATATGATTATTCGGCAAGAGACTGATTATACTGGGAAATATGGCGAATTTCATTCGAAGGTAGCTCATTATCCGAATCCTGATTTAAGATGGGAAAAGACGGCGTCCACGAATTTGACATTAGATTTTTCGCTTTTGAAAAACAAAATTAACGGTTCGGTTTCTTGGTATTATAAGAAGACGCGAGATGCATTTTTGACTAAAACGATTTCTGAAATTAATGGAATCACGCAATACGTGGTAAATAGTGGAACACTTGTAAACAAGGGAATAGAGGTGAGTTTGAATTTTACTCCAATCAATCGTGTCGGGTTGGATGGCGGGAAGAGAGGGTTTGTTTGGCGTATTGATCCTCAGCTGGGACAAGTGTTGAACGAATTGGTGAATAATGCGATAAATAATCGAAATAACGTGTTGCGAGATGAGATTGAATATACCGATATGTTGACCGGTGACGTGGATATTGCCGGAGAACCTTTGAATACATTCTATTCATACCGCTTTAAAGGATTGAGTTCGGTAGACGGTTCTCCTATTTTTTACGGGGCGGAGGATGAATTGCAAGAGGAGTTGAGTAAAAAGTATAATAATATGGAGCGGGAAGATGTCTTTTTGGAAGTAATGGAAAGGTCGGGACGGCGTGAGCCTTATTTGCAGGGGGGAATCTCGAATTATTTGGGGTATCGGAATTTTGGTTTATCATTTAATCTGGCTTATAGTTTGGGTAATAAAATTCGTTTGCTGAAATTATGTACTGAATACGGGACAACCAATCCCCATCCGTCGAGTAATTTGCGGCGGGAGTTTGTAAATCGCTGGAGAAAACCGGGTGACGAGAATTATACCAATATTCCCGGATTGAATACTGTTGCGGGAACTCATTCTAATCCGTGGTGGAGTAGTGGCCCGAACTCGACACATAGAATTGCGTCTAATATTTACGAGATGTATGACAATTCGGATATCCGGGTGGTAAGTGGAAATTACTTGCGTCTGTCGTCGCTTTCTTTCCGTTATAATGTGGATGATCGATTCTGCAAGAAATTAGGCCTTAAATCAGCTTATATCAATTTGACGGGAACGAACCTGTTCACGATAGCCCATAAAAAGTTACGGGGACAAGATCCTACTCAGTCTGGTTCGTCGCCGAGTGTAAATCTTTCGGTACGTCCGACTTACTCGTGTAATCTTAGTATCACTTTCTAAAATTTGAGCGATGAAAAAAAGAGTTTTATTTTATATATTCGGTGTACTTGCCTTTGGGCTTGGCTCTTGCGGTGATTTTTTGGAGGAATACTCGCAGAACCAGCGATATGCAACCACGGCGCAGGATTTGGATGAATTGCTTCGAGGTGAATGTTTTATGCAATCGTCGAACCCTAGTTCCAATACTCAGGAAACGATGGGTTTCAGTAGTGGACTTACCATGAATTACCCGTGGTTGCACGTGATGGATGATGATGCTGAAGAATTCGTGGAGGGGGGATTCCCTTATACTTCGAGTTACCCGCGTAATGTACTGGGTTCTTTTTATCATTGGGGTTCCGATCCGTTTTTGACTTTGGAGAATGACCAGTATAGGGATAATGATTGGGAACGGTTTTACAAGAGTATAGGAGTATTGAATTCCATTATTTATATGGCTGATGAATTCCGTTCGAAAGAGGAGGATATCGAATTGTTGAATCGGGTGGAAGGTGAAGCGCGTTTTCTTCGGGCTGGTTATTACTTCCTGTTGGTGAATATCTACGGAATGCCTTATAGCAAAGCTACTGCATCACGGGATGCCGGAGTTCCTTTAAAAATCACGGAGCATATAGAGGATAAATATTTTAGCCGTAGCTCGGTGGAAGCAGTGTATTCACAGATTGTTACGGATCTTAAACGTGCTACTGTTTGTTTGGAGGGTATTGTGCCTTCTTCGACATTACGGGTTGGGGAAGTTGCTGCCAACGCGCTGTTGTCGAGAGTGTATTTGTATATGGAAGAATATGAGGCATGTATTGCCGCGGCAGATGAGGCAATGGCGGGAGCTTATTCGGTGATGGATTTAAACAGTTGGACGGATGGGAAGAACGTGATTTCTTGGACATCGTCCGAAACGATTTTCACGCAAGGGGGGAATGCTGTTGTTTCAACATTCTTGAGTTCTTCGACTGATTGGAATAATCCGAATCCGGATTATACCTACCCGCAGCAAGCGTTTTCGTACCAAGTATCCGAGGATTTGTTGAGATGTTATAGTGATGGGGATTTACGCAGAACCGCTTTTTTCAAAAATTCTTTACATGCGGCTATTCCCGATAAGTATAAGACGTGGATGGATTATAATGATAATGATGAGATTGGGATGGATTTTTTGATTCGTTTGCCAGAAGTGATTTTGAATAAGGCAGAGGCTTTGGCGATGTTGACCCGGGATGGGGATGCGAAAACCGAGTTGGAAAAGTTACGTTCCAAACGATTCGCAGCAGCTCCATCGGTAACGGAAACGGGGGAGGCATTGATAGACTTTATCCGCGATGAACGTCGTCGGGAGCTTTGTTTCGAGGGACATCGTTGGTTTGATTTGCGACGTTATGCCGTGAATAGTATTCACCCTCTTCCGGATAATTTCACTATCCGTCACCGGAATAATGCTTATGAAGCAAATTCGCGGACTTGGTATGAAAACGGTTATTACGAGTTGAATGCTTACACGCAAGATCGTGCGGCTTGGATAATTCCGATTCCGAATTACGCTATTGAATTTAACCGGGGAGAGCTTCAGAACGAGATTCGCCCGAATAGAGAACTTCAAAGAGATTGATTATGAAAAAGAATAAATTCCTTTATATATTGCTTTTGTCCGTGTTGTTCGTGGCTTGTGACAAGGAAGATAATTTGACTCCTTCCAACCTTGGTAAAGATTGGTTCACGATTGAAAATTCGGATGATCCGGTGGATCGGGCGATTTATCAATTCTACGTGGAAACGGGGATTCCCGTGTTCTATAATGATACGATCGGGCAAGAAACCCGTGTGGATAACTGGGGGAATTCTTACACGCACTATGAAATCCTGCAGTTTAGCTCATCTGCCTTGGGAGGGACGGAGACTCCGAATCCATTTTCGTCTTATGAGTTGTGTCCGAGAGAATATGTTGTAGATGGACTTGAATTCCTGCGTGAAGAAATCGTGCCTGTTCTGCCTGAGAGTATTAAAATTCGCAGTTTCTTGTTGTTGAAATCTTTAACGCCCTATAATTCGGCAACAAGTAAAGAGGCTTTCAAAGGATTGAACACCGTGCTGATTTCCCGTGTTACCGAATTTAGGGACATGAGCGATGTGGAACGACAAAACATGAAAGGTGCAGTCCTGAATGCGGTCCTTGCCACGCCGGTTGCTGCTTATGCCGAAGAATTGGCAGCGTTCTATCAGACGACACGCAGTTGCTACACGGAAAATTTGTACGGTTGTGCTGGTTGGTATTTTTATAATCGATATGGGTTCTCCGATCCGAGGACTGTAGGTTTCTTGAAAGAGCCGAATCCTTATGATTATAGTAATATGCCCACAGAAACTCAAGATGTCGGTATGTATATCAGTGCGATATTCACTTCTACACCAGAAGAGTTCGAAGCATTGTACGGAGCATTTGATGCCGTGATGACTAAGTATAGAATTATAGTGTCTGTATTAAAAGAAATAGGGGTGTCAATATAAGTTATTAATTTATTTATAGGGTGTTAATACTAATGGAAGAGAGTTTGACTCTCTTCCATCGGGAAATAATCGCTGTAATAAAAAAGAATGTTTTGTATTGTATAAAATGAACTGAAATGAAAAAATTTTTATTGATTTATGTCGGAATTTTGTATTCTGTACTGGCTTTCGGGCAGACAAACTTCCAGAAATTGACATTAAATGAAGCATGTGAAAAGGCGAAAGCGGAGGGAAAAATGGTTTTTGTTGATCTTTACACGTCATGGTGTGGTCCTTGTAAAGTGATGGCTGCCGATGTATTTCCAAATGTGCAGTTGGGCGAGTTTATGAACAAACATTTCGTGTGTGTGAAATATGACACTGGAGCGGAGGAAGATGGCAAAAACCTAGAGAAAAAGTTTAATGTTCAGGCATACCCGACATTCTTGTTGTTAAATACCAATCAAGGGTTAGAAAATCAAATTGTCGGTGCCACGATTGATCCGTTAGAGTTTAAAAAAATGGTGGAAGAGGCTATGTCTGCATCTATTGCCAGTTTGGGAAAACAGTACGGAGAGGGTAACCGGGAAGCTTCTTTCCTGACAAATTATTTACAGGAATTGTTGAAGGCCCAAATGATTAGAGAAGCACAAGAAGTCCGTGCGGAACTGTTTAAAGTGATTTCGGATGCGGAGAAGTCGAATAGAGAGTATTGGTACATTTATGATAATCAGATTTTGTCCCCGATTTGTTCGGAACCGATGGATTTTCTATTTGCACATTTCGACCAATTTCGTGAGAGTATGGGTGAAGAAAAAGTATTGGAGAGAATCTCGATGGCTTTTGAAATGAAGTTAAGGGATATGATTCGCGGTCGAGAAAAGATGGATGACTTGGATAAAGTGATCAAGCAAATGAAACCCCATCATTTTAATTCTCGAGCACGTCTTGACGTGTATGTATCTTTGGCGCAAGCGTTGCGTGCTGCTTGGGCAGATAACAAGAACAAGGAAAAAATAGAAAAAGTACTCGTGTTATGTGAAAAAGAATTCCCGAAAATTGATGGTGAGGATTTAGTTTGGTTTTATTTTCCAGTGACAATTTTTATCGCGGGTTCTGGGACGGAGGAACAATATGCGCGAGTGGTAAAATTACACGAGTACATCTACGAACATACCGAGCATCGACCTTTGCAAATCGGACTGGGAAATATGCTTAATGCTAGAAATCAAAAACAGAATTAATGTTATAAGTAAAAGAAAATGAAAAAGTTATTATTGGTATTCGTGGGACTCTTGTGTTCCTTGGTTATTTCCGCTCAAACAAACTTTCAGGAATTGTCATTAGAGAAAGCTCGTGAGCAAGCGAGAGCGGAGAACAAGCCTATATTTTTGGATTGTTATACCTCGTGGTGCGGACCGTGCAAGATGATGGCAAATGATGTCTTCACGCTTGAAGCTGCAGGAAATTATTTCAACAAGAACTTCGTTTGTGTGAAAATCGACATGGAGAAAGGTGAAGGTCCGGCTATCGGTAAACAGTACGAGGTCGATGCGTATCCTACCTTTTTAATTATTAATGCTGATGGTAAATTGATGCACAAACTTGTCGGGGCGATGCCTCTTGAAGAGTTAATAGAGAACGTCGAGTGTGGTTTAAAAGCGAATAGTATTGCCGAGTATGAAGCATTGTATCAGGCGGGGAAATTGGATAAAACGGAGCAAATGGCATACTGGAGATTGCTTTCTATTTCCGGTGAGGTGGTGAAGGCTCAAACCGTGGGCGATGATCTTTGGGGAAAGCTTTCAGAAAAGGATAAACTGAATTCGACTTATTGGCCATTGTTACGCTCACGGGCAACAACTATAGAGGGTGAGGAGATGAAGTTTGTTTGTGCGAACCGGGAGTATTTTGAAAAGGAAGTCGGAAAAGAAGAGGTAGGTAAATTGATCTATAATTCTTTTATAACCGAATTGAATATGATGATTGTATACCAGTTACCCGCGAAAAAATATGAAAAGGTTCCGACTATTAAGGATTTGCTTAAAAATAACGATGTTCCCCGTAAAGAGGCTCTTCTGAAGATCACCGAATTAGCTGAAGCCCGGGCAAATTATGACGAAAAGTCATATCTTGATATTCTTGATACCAATTTGAATGTATGGGACGATTCTGAAAAAAGAACGATATTCGAGGGTGCGAAATTGTTTATCTCGCTTGCCAATGGCAAAGAACAGACGAGAAGGTTGGGGGAGATTGCTTTACGGGCTCAAGAAGCCGTGAAAGATGAGGTAGTCAAAGAGGGAATTATTAACATAAGACTTACTTCCAGAAGAATGTCGGGAAAGGATGGTGTGTATTGGGAAGATTTGGCATCACTGAAAGAGGTCATGGATCGAGCTTTTTTCGAGGGCAGGTGTGTGTTCTTGTATTTTCACAACGACGGTCAAACTTCAAAGCTTATCGATGAAAAACTTTTCTCTAGCAAAGAGGTGGGTGACTACTTGAATAAGTTCTTTGTGAATTATAAAATACACGTTGGTGAGGGTGAAGGGGCTAATATAGCCAGAAGATATGGTGTCATTGTTCCCAATATGGTAGTTGTGCTTGATAAATACGGGGCTGTTCGTCACCGGGTGTCTAATCTCATGCAAGGTGATTTCATTAAACATGTGAACGAAACTTTCGATGATAATAAAGCCGTTTGGGTACTTGAGATGATGTATAACATGGGAGATCGCTCTCCCGAATTCATGTTGAAATATTTGATGGCGTTAGGTAAGTTGTCTAGTCCGAGAACTTCGCTTGTTGCCGTGGAATTGTTTGCGTTGCTTGATGACGAGCAGAGAACTTCTCCCGAGTTTTGGGTGTTGTATCATCCTCAATTCTCCATGATTACTTCAGATATGAAGAATTATTTGTTATCGAATATTCAGAAATTTCGTGAAAAGTTAGGTGCCGAGAAAGTGGATAAACTGGTTGGATTTCAAATTAATTCCGATCTTAACCAGGTTCTTTATAACGCAAAGGCAAGAACTTCTGTTGAAGATATAGATAGAATGATTCGATTCATTAAGCAAAGTAAATTACAGGATTCGGAACAATTAATTTGTTTGGCAAATGTTGTCAAACTGTTTAAGAATAAAGTTTGCAGCGTTAAGGAATACAAGAAAGCAAGCAAAGGTATGAAGCCGGAAGAGATCCCGTTCGCGGATTTATATGCGAATATTCTTGCGATGGAGCCGGGGAGAACGGAAGAGTGGAATGCGTGGGGAAAAGAGATTGTGGATTCTCTTACAGATCCTAAATATATACAATGGTATAAACAATTTCTTCAACTTTAAAGAATATTATTAATAATTTTTGTTGCAAGTTTAATTCATGGATACAAAACAGGACTTTTTAGTTCCTATTGTATGTCAGGCAAATTTTATAAGGAGTTCTATGAAAAATTCTGTGTGATAACATGATCACTACCTGATGAATACTTGAAATAATATTTTTATTAAACTATTAAAATACTTTATGAACCTTATTATATATAAGGTTCATATAAGG
>DYVS01000240.1:0-17223 GCA_020743075.1 Butyricimonas virosa
TCGGGATGTTATAGAGTATGTTACTCGAACTCCGGGTGCTATGGGGGTAATCAGGGTCAACTGGATTAGTGACGAACAGGATTCTTTATGCCGGGATTTTCGAAAAGAGATACAGGTGGCACGGATCAGTCGTGCGGAGTTACCTACTTATGGGAATAGTTACCAGCCTTACCAGTATTACCTCTACACGGGGCAATATCCATTGTCTCGTGATATATACATTTTACTGAATGACCCCCGGAGCGCTCTCCCAACCGGGTTAACCTCTTTTTTTGCAGGAGCAAGAGGGCAGCGAATCATTTTGAAGGCCGGATTGTTACCTGCCACAATGCCCGTGAATATCGTGAACGTGAGGGATCAACTTTAACGAATAATTTTAAGATCATGAAAACGAAATTAATTATATGCGGATTATTTTGCTTGTTGGCAGCGACGAGCGTGAAAGCAGCAGACAATAAGGTCGGAATAGATCTTTATGAATCGGGAATGATCGGGGCTGCCAAGGCTTTTTTTCTGGATAATCTGAAACAACAACAAGAGGGAGTTTTGCAAGCAGAAACCTGTTACTATCTGGGGGAATGTTATCTGGTGTTGGGACTTCGTGATTCTGCAGGGATATACTACCAGAAAGGGATAGAGTTTATGCCTGACTATTCTTACAACCGGATTGGGTTAGTTGGATTGAAATTGGGGAAAGATGTGAACGGTGAAGAGTTGTTCAAAGAGGTGTTTACAAGCAAAAAAGATAAGAAAGATGCCGGCGTGCAATTGGCAATAGCCAGAGCATACTTGTATGCAGGTAATATGACAAAAGCAATGGAACACGTGAATCTGGCGAGAGAGTTGGATGCTAAAAGTGGGTTGCCGTACTTGGTGGAAGGAGATATTCTGGCAGCCCAGGGGAAAGTCGGGGAGGCTTGTGCTAAATACGAAATGGCAGCTTATTTTAGTCCGGATTGTGTGGGGGCATACTTAAAACAGGCTCGCTTGTATATGTCGGCCAATCGTTCCTTATCATTGGAAAAGTTGGATAAGGCCCGGGAAGAATCCCCGGAATTTTGTGGTATCTATTGTATATTGGGGGAGTTGTATGAAATGGCCGGAGATAGTAAGGCTGCTGCTGATAATTATTCTAAATTTATTCAGTCAGGGTATTATGATCAGGATCATTTGTTGCGGTATGCCGGTATATTGTATTTCGATAAACAGTATGAAAAGATGTTGCCTGTACTTCAGTCCGTGTTGAAAGAAAAGCCGGAAGATCTCGTGGCAAAACGTTTATATGCTTATTGTCTTTCTAAACGGGAGAATGGAGAAAAATGTCTGGAAGCAATAAAGCATTTTATAGAATCTACTCCCGAAGAGAGTCAGATTTGTCAGGATTATCTTTGTTATGCGGAACAGTTGACCGTGAAAAAAGAATATAACGAGGCAATTACTTATTATAAAAAGGCGTTGAATGCGGATTGTAAGCGTCAGGAGTTATTGAAAGATATTGCGGATCTTTTCGTGAAAAATAGAGATTTGGATTCGGCCGTGGTTTATTATCAGCAATATTTTGATTTTGAGGAGAAACCGGCTGCGGAAGATTTGTTGAAACTGGGGAAATGTTACTATAATCTGGCTTGTCAGGATTCAGTTCCGGAATTGCAAAAGGAAGAGCTGATAAAAGCAGATTCTTTATTCAAAGAGTTAAGTTTTCAAGTTCCTAATAGTTACGTGAGTTATTTTTGGCGGGCTCGGGTAAATTCCATGCTTGACCCGGAAACAACGAAGGGGTTGGCAAAACCATATTACGAGAAAGTAATAGAAATAGGATTAGTACAACCGGAACGTTATAAACGGGAACTGATAGAAAGTTATAAATACTTGGGATATTATCATTACGTGATTGCTGATGCTATTACCACAAAAAACAATGGGAATCCTGATCTGGCAAAAGAAGAATACGGGGAGGCAAAGTCATTTTTCTCTAAAGTATTAACGTTGGATGCCAAGGATGAAGTGGCATTAAAAGCTCTTGAGAGTATTAAGCTGTGAATCGGTAAAAATGTGTCGGTTGTGGGGGGGATTCTTGTATTAGAATATCCTCAATTTTAATAAAATGAAAATTTAGTATTCGTAAGAGATTAAGTTTTGGTACGGAAATTGTTTTATAGCGGAAGAGTTGTTTATTGAATATTTAAATAGATTGAATTATGAAGTGGATTTTGCGGGCGATACCAATTTTACTTTTGATGGTTTGTTTTGGAGGGCAAGCTATGCCGGAGGACATGCCAAGAGAAAGAAGAGTGGAGACTACCGGAGAATCGATGAATAGTTCAGAGATTACAGCTACTTTTTCGGCAATTGATCTGACGGCCGTGTATGATTTTCTGGAGAAGTCATTTATGTTGACGGATATTGTGGATTTACCCGAGGACGTAGAAATTCAAAAAGACAAACGGGTGAGTTCTGCGAAAGAGATTCTTAAAAAAGATATTGATGGAAAGAATAGTCATGACGCATGGCGTGATGAAATCTTTGATTACTTGTCTATGAAACATATCCAGGGATTTTATATTTACTGGATGAATAAGATGATTATTTAATTTGTAATAATCATATAAACGTATCATTGGAATCTAGTACATGGCCTAAATATAGTATGGCCGGGAAGAAACTATTCTGAGTGAATATACGTTAAAGTTATAAGTTAGTATTTAAAGAACGTTTAAATCATATATTATGACACAGAAAGTCGGATACGTGACACAAGTGATTGGTCCTGTCGTGGACGTCATTTTTGAAGGTGGAGGGGTTGACTTACCTCCTATTTACGAGGCTTTGGAGATTGAGAGGGAGAATGGCTCGAAGTTGATTGTCGAGGTGGAACAACATGTGGGAGAAGATACAGTGCGTTGTGTAGCAATGGATACAACCGACGGTTTATATCGCGGTATGAAGGTTTTGGATTTAGGGCGAACCTTGACGATGCCCATGGGGGACCAGATTAAGGGACGTTTGTTGAACGTGACAGGTGATGCTATCGACTACCTGGCCCCATTGGATTACAAAGAAACAAGTTCTATACACCGGGAGGCACCGAAATTTGAAGATTTGTCTATTAAGGAGGAATTGCTGCTTACGGGAATTAAGGTGATCGATCTGTTGGAGCCTTATTCTAAAGGAGGAAAGATCGGTCTGTTTGGGGGTGCCGGAGTCGGTAAAACCGTGTTAATCATGGAGATGATTAATAATATTGCCAAAGGACATAATGGATATTCCGTGTTTGCGGGGGTCGGAGAGCGTACCCGGGAAGGGAACGATTTGTTGCGGGAGATGATAGAATCGGGGGTTATCAACTATGGTGACAAGTTCAAGGAGGAGATGGCAAAGGGGAAGTGGGATTTGGAGAGCGTGGACATGGAGAAGGTGAGCCAGTCGCAGGCAACATTGGTTTTCGGACAGATGAATGAACCTCCCGGGGCTCGTTTACGAGTGGCTTTGTCCGGGTTGACAGTTGCGGAAATGTTTCGGGATTCGAATGCTGGTGGAAAAGAAATTTTGTTCTTTATTGATAATATTTTCCGTTTCACGCAAGCCGGGTCGGAGGTATCGGCCCTGTTGGGACGTATGCCGTCAGCAGTAGGTTATCAACCGACATTAGCATCGGAGATGGGTAAGTTACAAGAACGTATCACTTCCACGAAGAATGGTTCGATTACTTCTATTCAGGCCATTTATGTTCCGGCGGATGACTTGACAGACCCGGCACCGGCCACGACGTTCAGTTTCTTGGACGCCACGACTGTGTTGAGTCGTAAGATCACCGAGTTGGGTATTTATCCGGCGGTAGATCCATTGGAATCTTCTTCGCGTATTCTTGATCCGGCAATTGTTGGAGAAGAACATTATCAAACGGCGCAAAGAGTGGTCGAATTATTGCAGCATTACAACGAGTTGCAGGATATTATTGCAATTTTAGGTGTTGATGAATTATCTGATTCGGATAAAATTGTGGTGGCACGGGCTCGTCGGGCGCAACGTTTCTTGTCGCAACCTTTCCATGTGGCAGAACAGTTCACCGGAATCCCTGGGGTTATGGTTCCGTTGGAAGAAACAATTAGAGGTTTTAAGATGATTCTCGATGGTGACATGGATGAATATCCGGAGCAGGCATTTATGAATACCGGAACCATTGATGATGTGATCAAGAAAGGGAAAGAAATGATTGAACAAGCGAAGAAAAGGAATTAGAGAATCTAAAATTTAAAATAATTAAGGTCATGATTTTAAGAATAGTATCTCCGGAAAAAGTGATTTATAAGGGTGAGGTGCAAATGGTGAAATTGCCTGGTACGGTGGGTCAGTTTACCGTGTTGGAAAATCATGCACCGTTAGTATCGACATTGACTTCGGGAGAAATTGTTTATAAAGGGGCAGAAGAGGGAAAAAGTGTACAGATTCGCGGGGGTGTTGTGGAAGTTCGGGACAATAATGTGGTGGTTTGTATAAATTGATGCACCTATGAAGAATGATTTGAAATATATATTGTTGACACTTGTTCTGTTGGTCGGAACGCTAACTACTGGTGCGGTTGGAATGTTCGTAACGGGTGTTAGCGGGGAAGAATCGCAACAGGTTGAGGACGAGATTGCCGTACGGGTGGATTCCGTGATGCAGCAGGAGGAACGGGAGGATAAGGCTTTTGACCCTAAAAAGACTATTTTCGAGCATTTGGGGGACGAGTATGGATGGACGATTATCGGAGAGGTAACCATACCTTTGCCCGTGATTGTTCGGGATAATGGAGGGAAATGGTATTTTTTCAGTTCTTCACGTTTAGTAGACGGGAAAACATATAAAGGATTTCATATTGCCGGGGAAGGAGCTTATGAAGGGAAGGTCGTGGGGGTAGATGTTACCGGAAACGAATATCGTCCTTATGATTTTTCTATCACCAAAAACGCTTTTTCCGTGATGATTAGCGGGCTGATCACGATGTTGATCGTGTTCTCGTTAGTTCGATTTTATAAAAAGAAAAAGTTTAAGGCCCCGCGTAAGGGAATGGGGGGGCTGGAAATGATCGTCGAAATGTTGTATAAAGAGGTTATTGTCAGTGTGCTAGGAAAGGAATCCAAGCGATATGCACCCTATCTGTTGACATTGTTCTTTTTTATATTTGTATCCAATATGATGGGATTGATAGCTGTATTCCCGGGAGGGGCGAACGTGATGGGAAATATGTCAATCACGCTGGTCTTGGCATTATGTACTTTCGTGGTGATTAATGTTTCCGGGACGAAAGAGTACTGGAAAGAGATATTTTGGCCGGATGTGCCTATGGGATTGAAATGTCCGGTACCCTTATTGCCTGTTATTGAGATATTCGGAGTGTTCACGAAACCGGTGGCTTTGATGATTCGTCTTTTCGCTAATATGTTGGGAGGACACTTGATTGTGTTGGTGTTGATTTCGTTGATCTTTTTGTTTAGTGTGATGGGGCAGGTGGTATTGGGCGTTACAACAGTATTTTCAGTATTGTTTGCCGTGTTTATGAACTTGATTCACGTGTTGATCGGGTTTATTCAAGCATACGTGTTTATGTTGCTTTCAACAATCTTTATCGGGTTGGCGAGAGTGGGGAAAGTTAAAAGCTAAAAACTTAAAGCTAAAAGTTTGAATTTAAAATCTAAAATCATTAAATCTAAAATTAATAAATAAGGTTATGGAAAGTTTGATTTTATTGGAAGTAGCAGCAGCCGGGTTAAGTCTGGCTAAGATAGGTGCATGCGTTGGAGCTGGTTTAGCAGCTATTGCTGCAGGTATTGGTATCGGTAAGATCGGTTCTTCGGCGATGGATGCTATTGCCCGTCAGCCGGAAGAGACTAACAATATCAGAACCAATATGATTGTGATTGCGGCTTTGATCGAGGGTGTTGCTCTTTTCGCAATTATCGTTTGTTTATTAGCATTGTTTGTATAAAAAGAAGCTATGTCATTATTTACACCGGAATTCGGATTAGTGTTTTGGATGCTGGTTGTCTTTTTGATTCTTTTCGGCATTCTGGCAAAATACGCCTGGCCGGCTATTGTCCGGATGATGGACGAGCGGGCTGATTTTATTGATAAAGGCGTAGAGTATGCCCGGGAGGCTAAAAGAGATCGTGAAAAGGCACAAGAGGATGCCAAAGATTTGCTGACGGAAGCCCGTAAGCAACAATTAGAGGTATTGCAGCAGACAGAACGGCTGAAGCGGGAGATGATAGCGGAAGCCCGAAAAGCGGCAGAAAACGAGGCAAAACAAGTGAGGGAGGCTGCTAGTTTGTCGATAGAGCAGGCAAAACGGGAAGCAGAATTACAATTGCGTAAACAAGTGGCATCCTTGTCTTTGCAGGTTGCAGAGAAAGTGATGCGTAAGGACTTGGCTACCGATAAGAACCAGATGGAACTGATCGGTAAATTATTGAACGAGCTTGAGAATAAAGAGTAAAGGAGGAGAATATGGACGAAGGATTGATTGCTCGAAGGTATGCAAAGGCCGTGTTTCGATACGCGCAGGAGTTAAATGCTGCTGATGCAGTGTATGAGAAGATGAAATTATTTGAGAAAAATTATATCACTCATCCCGATTTGCAGAAAGCTTTGTTAAATCCGTTGTTATCACCCGAGGATAAGGAAATGCTGCTCTCCACGGCTATCGGGATAGAACCGGGAGAGGCGTACATCAAGGGTATTCGTTTGTTGATAAGAAACCACCGGGAAATGTATATCAGGTCAATTTGCCTGATGTTTCAGAAGATTTACCGGGCTGCAAACGGGATTATCCGGGTGAAGATTATCACGGCGATGGAGTTGTCGGACGAGACGATGGATAAGATCAAAGAGTTCGTGCGGCGTCATACTGATAAGACAATAGAGTTTGTCCATAAGGTTGATCCCTCGATTATCGGAGGTTTTATATTACAGATTGGGTCCCGGCAACTAGATGCCTCGCTGATGAAAGAGCTGAAGGAGATGAGTCTCCAGTTTGGATTTTTAGATTATAAATGAATCCTTCGGGAGGATGACAAGAAGAACATGTTAGCCTTGTGATGCTGAATTTAAAATCTAAAATCATTAAATCTAAAATTATTTAGGGTTATGTTGAAAGCGAATGAAATATCAGATATTTTAGAAATGCAACTCAAGGAGGTCGATACGAAGATGGCTTTCGAAGAGGTGGGAACCGTGATGGAGGTTGGTGACGGGGTGGCTCACGTGTTCGGGCTGGATAATGTACAGGCTAACGAGTTGCTGGAATTTGAGAACGGGGTTCGTGGAGTTGCAATGAACTTGGAGGAGGATAATGTGGGAGTGATTCTGATGAATGCCGGTGATCGGGTGAAGGAAAATTATACGGTGAAACGTACGGGAAGTATTGCTTCAGTGAAGGTGGGAGAGGGATTGCTCGGACGGGTTGTCAACACGCTGGGTGAACCTATTGACGGAGCTGGACCCATTGAAGGGGAATTGATACAGTTACCGTTGGAACGTAAGGCTCCGGGGGTAATTTATCGTCAGCCGGTGAAAGAACCGTTACAGACAGGGATCAAGGCGATTGATTCCATGGTGCCAATCGGACGGGGACAGCGGGAGCTGATCATCGGAGACCGTCAGACCGGAAAGACATCTATTGCCGTGGATACGATCTTGAACCAGAAAAGAAATTTTGATAACGGTGATCCGATTTATTGTATTTACGTGGCTATTGGTCAGAAAGCATCATCTGTAGCCATGTTGGTGAACACGTTGCAGGAAAGAGGTGCGATGCAGTACACGGTCGTTGTTGCGGCAAACGCATCCGATTCGGCAGCTATGCGTTACTATGCACCCTTTGCGGGAGCGACGATTGGGGAGTATTTTCGGGACAGTGGTCGTCACGCATTAGTCGTGTATGACGATCTTTCCAAACAGGCTGTCGCTTATCGTGAGATTTCGTTGATTTTGCGTCGTCCTTCCGGGCGTGAGGCTTATCCGGGAGATATATTCTATTTACATTCTCGTTTGTTGGAACGGGCAGCACGAATTATATCCAGTAATGAGATGGCACAGACGATGAATGATCTGCCGGATGTGTTTAAACCCACTGCCAAAGGAGGTGGTTCATTAACTGCGTTGCCGATTATCGAGACTCAGGCAGGAGACGTGTCGGCGTATATTCCGACCAATGTTATTTCTATCACGGACGGGCAGATTTTCCTTGAGGCCGGATTGTTTAACGAAGGGGTACGTCCCGCAATTAACGTAGGTATTTCTGTATCTCGTGTCGGTGGTAATGCTCAAGTAAAAGCCATGAAGAAGATTGCCGGAACATTGAAGATTGACCAAGCCCAGTACCGGGAATTGGAGGCTTTCTCTAAGTTTGGAGGAGACATGGATTCAGTGACGGAAATGGTGATCGATAAAGGACGTAAGAACGCTCAGTTATTGATTCAGCCTCAGCATGCACCGATGCCTGTGGAGGAAGAGATTGCCGTGATTTATTGCGGTACACAAGGGTTGTTGCGTAATGTGGAGTTAAAACATATAGCCGAGTTTGAGAAGATGTTCTTGGAGATATTGCGATCCAAATACCAGAAAGAGATTTTGGAGCCGTTGCGGGAGGGGGTTCTGGATGAGAACGTATCTAAATTATTAGAAGGAGTAGCCACGGAAGTGGGGCAGACTTTTAATTAGTTCATAAAGTAAAAATTATGGCATCAACACGTGAATTGAAAGGAAGGATAAATTCGGTACATTCTTCTCAAAAGATAACCGGAGCCATGAAGATGATCTCTTCTGCCCGGTTGCGGAAGTCTGAGAATGCATTGAATCATGCTCGTCCTTACATGGAACAGTTGCAAAATATACTGGATCATGTTGCAAGTGAAATTAATGATTATCAGTCTCCGTTGAGTCAGGATCGTCCGGTTCAACGGGTCGCAATTGTTATTTTTGCTGCTAATGAAGGTTTATGTGGCGCTTTTAACCTGCTATTATACAGGAAATTATTGGATACATTAAAAGAGTATGATAGTAAGGTTAAATCGCCTTTTTTCGTTTATCCCGTGGGGAGAAAGCTCGTGAACGATATAAAACGGACGAAGGGGGTGGAGGTTATGCCGATCCCCGATCTTTTCGAAAAAAAACAATATGCAGAAGGAGCAACGGCATTGGCAGATGAATTAATTCATCGTTTTTTGGAGAAGGATGTGGATCGGGTCGAAGTCATTTATGCTCATTATAAGAGTATGGGAACACAGATCATCAATCGGGAGCAGTTACTTCCGTGGGTACCTCAGGAAACGAAAGCTCTTTCAGATAAAGAACGAAATAAAGTGTATATTTACGAGCCGGATTGCGAAGAGATATTGGAGACGATTTATCCGTTGGTTATCCATTCCACGATGTATCGGTACTTACTGGAAAATCAGACTTCTGAACAGGCCTCTCGCATCTTGTCTATGCAAATGGCAAATGATAATGCTATTAAGTTGTTGAAAAACTTGCAATTGGAATACAATAAGTTGAGACAACAGAATATTACGGCCGAGTTGATGGACATTGTAGGTGGGTCGATAGAGTGATTTATGATATAATAGTTTAATTTATGGTTATAACACTGATTATTTTAGCATTATCTGCTTTCTTTTTTGTAAATGGAAAAATTCGGTCTGATGTAGTTGCGCTTTGTGCGTTGGTACTTTTGATACTATGTGGTATATTAACCCCGGAGGAGGCGCTTTCAGGTTTTTCTAATTCCATCGTGATTATGATGGTGGGGTTGTTCGTGGTGGGGGGGGCCATATTTCAAACCGGATTGGCTAAAATGATCAGTAGTAAAATACTTCAATTGGCAGGTAAGAGCGAGTTGAAGCTTTTTATTTTAATCATGTTGGTTACTTCTGCCATCGGTGCATTTGTGAGTAACACGGGAACCGTGGCTCTGATGTTACCGATTGTGGTCAGTATGGCGGTTAGTGCGAATGTTAGTCCTAGCCGTTTTTTGATGCCTTTAGCGTTTGCGAGTAGCATGGGAGGAATGGCGACGCTGATAGGTACTCCGCCTAACCTTGTGATTCAAAATGCTTTGTTAGAGGGTGGATTTGAGGGATTGTCATTTTTTTCGTTTACCCCGGTTGGAATTATTTGCGTGTTGATTGGAATTGTTGTGTTGATACCTTTAAGTCGGATGTTTCTGGTTAAGAAGGGCGAGAAGAATACGGAGAAGAAATCACGGAAGAAATCACTAAAAGATTTAGCCTATGAATACCAAATTGCTCAGAATCTGTTTCGGGTAGGAGTGAAATCGGACTCTACATTTCGAGGAAAGACGTTGGCCGAATTGAATATAACCGGGAAATATAACGTTACGATTTTGGAAATCCGGCGAGAATCAAAGTCTCAGAATCCTTTTATGAAGACGATTGATCAGGAACTGGCAGGCCCGAATACATCCTTGCAAACAGGTGACGTGTTATATGTTTTGGGTGCTTTTGCTCAAATCGAGTTATTGACGAAAGGTAATAATTTAGATTTATTGGATACACATACGGCGGAAGTTTCGGAAGAAAAAGTTCCCCATGATATGGTGTTCGGAGAGATCGGTATTGCCGAGGTTTTATTGATGCCGAATTCTCAATTGATTAATCGAGCTGTAAAAGACTCCGGTTTTCGGGAAAAATACAACATTAACATATTGGGAATCCAGCGGGGAGGAAAATATCTTTTACAGGATTTGAAGGATGAAAAGATGCATTCGGGGGATGCTTTGTTGGTACAGGGAACGTGGAAAGATATTGCCCGTTTGAATGAAGTGCAATCGGAATGGGTTGTTGTCGGTCAACCACTGGCAGAGGCCGCAAAAGTGACATTGGATCACAAAGCCCCGATTGCGGCAACGATTATGATCTTAATGATTATTGCGATGGTTTTTGATTCCATTCCCGTGGCTCCCGTGGCTGCCGTGATTGTGGCTGCTTTATTGATGGTGTTGACCGGATGTTTACGTAACGTGGAAGATGCCTACAAAACGATTAATTGGGAAAGTATCGTGTTGATTGCTGCCATGTTGCCGATGTCGTTAGCATTGGAGAAAACGGGGGCATCGGCCATGATTTCATCCGGTTTGGTCAGTTATTTAGGTGATTTCGGGCCTATTATCCTGTTGGCGGGGATTTACTTTACAACTTCGTTGTTAACCATGTTTATCAGTAATACAGCGACAGCAGTCCTTTTAGCTCCGATAGCCTTGAAGGCTGCACTAGATATCGGAGTAAGTCCTTATCCATTCCTGTTTGCCGTGACAGTAGCAGCAAGTATGTGTTTTGCATCTCCTTTCTCGACACCACCTAATGCACTGGTGATGTCTGCCGGGAAGTACACATTTATGGATTATGTGAAGGTCGGTTTACCTTTGCAGGTGATTATGGGTATTGTGATGGTTTTAGTGTTGCCTTTATTGTTTCCGTTTTAAGGGAAGTGTTCGTGTGAAATCCCTTTGTCTGTTACAAGAAATTCGCTACCTTATTAAATATCCTGGTAAAAGATTGATAAAGCATTTCAGGAGTGGCTCCCGTGTTGGAGGGAAATGGATTTTGATGAGAATACTCGTACGGAAAATCTAATTCTTCCAATATCGTATCAACACATTTGGGGCCTAGTGCCTCAATAACTCCTTGTGTTGGCATTACTGTATCCTTTTTGAGCGTGACAATTCGTAGACGGTCTTGAATTCGTTCGAAAAATGATTCCCGGTAATTCTTCATTACCTCGGGACGTATCATCGCTTTAAATGCTTTTTCCATGACATCTTCTTCATACAAAACGGGGAGCATTCGGTGTTCATCATTTTTTGTCAGGAAATCATTTAGAAAATAATTCTTAACTCTTCTATACGCCTCTTGATCCATGATATCCCGGGCACTTCCGTCCATTTGGCTGAATATGGAGCCTCCACAGAAGAGGAATAGTTTACTATCATCCAATAGATGTTCCGGGTTGGCAAGCATCAGAATCTGTGATAGGAACGCTCCGATGGAATAGGCGAAAATGTTTATGGATGAATCTTTTTCAAACAGGGGGTGTTGTCCGGTTTTTATTTCCCGGAATAATTGCCATAAATTGAACATGGACTCTTTTCCGGATATGTAAAAACGCAAAGGGGTGTCCGATAGACGATAACTTAATGCCACGTTGACGAACGTGGAATTATCCAGATGTTCCACTTCTTGCTTACGACGAGCTACCCAAGGCATAAGGGCTCTTGGATTATACCAGTTACCGGGAGTACGGTTCATGTGGAAAGCTATCGGAAACAAAATAACCGCTTTACCCGTGGCTAAGGATAAATATTCTGCCCAGGTGAGGTATTTGTCCCAGTTACGTTCGTTCAGCCCGTGTAATAACAGGATTGCTTGGTTCGTCTTTCGTGATCCTTTAGGCGTGAATATGGTATACGAAAAACTCTTGTTCTCTTGAATATTATTGTCCGGGATAGAACAAAATTCATTTGTCGGGATCAATTGCTGAAATTGTTCAATTTCATTTACTCCGATGTTCTGGATAAAATGATAAGGACGAATTTCCAGTGATTGATCTTCTAGGATAACTTTCTTGTCATAAGAAAAAATAGCCTTTAATTGTTTTGTTCTAGTTGAGATTTCCATAGTTCTTGCAATTAATTTTAATACAAACAAACACCACAATTCTTTGTTTTCAAAATTAATGGTGTGCACCTGAACCTAAAGGGACAAAATCTCATATTTAGGGATGAAATTTGCTCTTTAGGGGTGAAATTTTTTACGAGAAAAATGTATCTTTGTTTGAAATTTATGAAAATTAGAGAGAGATGAACGTGTTGACCCGAAAAATACCAGCTTACTATTACGAGAAATCAAATTTAATACGCCTGGTATTATTCACTGCTTTTTTTGATCTGATTTTTATCAATATCTACAAACCTTTCAGTTCTCTGACGTGGTATCCGGTATCGGAATTTAAGTTTTTCATTTTTTCGAGTCTGGTCATTCTTACCGGAGTACTTGCCGTGGCGATCAGTCGTGTGATTATGTATTTTTACACGAGGAAACATACACTTAATTATATAGAGTATGGTATCTGGATCGTGTTGGAAATTTTCTTTCTGTCGGCTTTTTACACGGTTTATTCTTGTTTTTTACGACCGGAGAGGGATGTGATGGAAACTTTTTGGGAGGCTTCGGAAAACACATCATTAATCCTTTTATTGCCTTACGCTATTTTAATGCTTTATTTTTCCTGGCGGGATAAGGAGCAGAAGTTGCAGATGCTTGAAGAAATGAAGGGGGATGTTGGTGGAGCTAGGGTTATTTCTTTTCGGGATGAGAAAGGTGAATTACGTTTATCTATAAAACATTCGAACTTGCTTTATATCGAGTCTGCGGATAATTACGTGCAGATTTGGTATTTGAATAAAGGTGTGGTGACAAAATTTATGTTACGTAATACTTTGAAAGCGATGGAGGAAGTATTTGAAGGGACGAATGTATTTAGATGCCATCGTTCCTACATGGTGAATTTCGAGCATGTTAAGGTGATCCGTCGGGAAAAGGATGGAGTCTATTTGGAATTCGGGGTTGAAAAAGTTCCCGATATTCCGATTTCAAAGACTTACAGTGAGAAGGTGACACGCTGGTTCATGTGTTATTCCTCTTCGAATGAGTAAATATCAATACAGACAGCCTTGCCGGGAATTGTCCGGGTATATCCAATATTATTGGATGTTGGATATTGAGGAGGTGTGTTCATCGTGCGAGCCGCATCGTCTTACGCCACAGGGATTCATGGAAATTGTTTTTTATTATCGGGATTCTTACAAGCTTATTCTATCCGATCGGGAAGAATCTCATCCCCGGGCAACTCTTTACGGACAGCGAACTGGATTTATAGATATTTTACCCACGGGTAGGGTGGGGTTAATATCAGTAGTGTTTACCCCTGTGGGGGTACGGGATATTTTGCATTTGCCGCTGAACGAGCTGACAAACCAATACGTTTCTTTGGAAGAGGTGTTGGGACGAGAAGGGAAAGAGATAGAAGAGCGAATGACGAATCTTTCTGGTTTTGACGAAAGGGTGGATGATTTGGAGACATTTTTGTTAGGTCGTTTGCAGCGAAGAAATGAATTCGAGAATAATCGGATGCGGATGGTTATGACTCGTTTATTACAGTGTCGGGGAATACTCAATGTGGATCAATTGGCTGGTTATGCTTGTTTGAGTAAAAAACAATTTGAACGGGTGTTTGCAGTTAACGTGGGATTAATGCCGAAACAATACTTACGTGTGATTCGTTTTCTGTATACCGTGGAGTTTCGAAATCGAATGCCGGAAGCTGATTTGGCAACTTTGGCTTTCCATGCCGGATATTATGATGCCGCTCATCTGGCGAATGAAATCAAGGCTTTGACGGGCCATACTTCATCAACTCTTTTTCAATTAATGTGTTTTTCCGAAGATGCCGAGAGTATTGAATGGTTTCTAGGTGCTTAGAGAGAAATAAAAGTTTTATCAGAATTGAGAATGTCTTTTTTTTCCAATCATTGAAAGGTGATGAGGAAGTACTTTTGTTGTGTTAATCAATAAAATAAATACAACATGAAAACATTCGTAGCTTTTTTTTGAGATTCCTGCTGTCAACATGGAGAGAGCAGTTCGGTTTTACGGGACAGTTTTCGGAGAGAAACTGGAGATTGTCGAATACGGGGAAGAGAAGATGGCTTTTGTTTCTTCTGGTAATCAACAACCGGTCGGCTGTATTTTTAGTTTGAAAGGATACCAGCCAACCTCTAACAGTATTACGATTTCATTTTACACGGAAAATATGGATGAATCTTTAGCACTGGTGAGAGAAGCCGGGGGAAAGATTGCCACGGAACCTTGTGAAACTTGTGAGGGATCAAAAGATTATTTTGCTTATTTTTTAGATACCGAGGGAAATCGGATCGGTTTGTTTACACGAAACATTCATCCGGGAGAGTAGTAATATTAATAAAGCAGGGTAGGTCGTAACCGATTAGGGGAATGGCTCCTGCTTACAAAATTTGCTTGGTTATCTTTAAGAAATTGAGAAAGTTGTGAGATAGTTAGCATAAAAGTTATTTTTATTGTGGCAAGTAAAGGTAATAAATATCACTTGAATCTGTATCTTTGCAACAAAGAAGGTAAAAATGGTATTGAAAAAACGGCAGGATCATATTTCAACAGACAGCCCTTCCCGGATGAAAACTCCTACATGGTGGCGAGTGGTGAGGTGTGTGTTCTTTTATGGTATAATGTTGCCTGTATTCGTGTGTTGTCTGGGAATATTATTTTGTAATTATCGGATTTCCAAATACAGTGAAGGAAAAGTTTTTGGAGATACGACATTTATACCTTATAATAAAGTTGGTTTGTTGTTGGGTACTTCTCCCCGGGTGAAAGGCGGGAAAACCAATCCTTATTTCAAGAATCGTATTGATGCGGCAGAGGAGTTGTTCGAGTCAGGTAAAATTAAGTATATATTGATCAGTGGAGATAACCGCCGCCATAATTATAATGAACCTCAGGCCATGAAAGATTCTTTGGTGAATAGAGGCATCCCGAAAGAATCATTGGTGCTGGATTTTGCCGGATTGCGAACGCTCGATTCTATGGTACGTTCGAAAGAGATTTTCGGACAGGATAGCGTGACGGTTATTTCTCAGCAATTTCACAATGAAAGAGCGATCTATCTGGCTCGTCACTACGGGATATATGCTATCGGATATAATGCTAAAGACGTGAGTGCTTACGAGGGACTAAAGACGCAAATGCGGGAATTGTTGGCCCGGGTAAAAGTATTTGTCGATTTTTTTATCAACAAACGACCTCGTCATTTAGGCGAAAAGATTGAAATTCCGGAATAAACTATTCAGTTTCTTGTTCGAATTTTTTTATCAAGGAGAACAAATCCTCCCGGTTTGAGGTCAATTTCCCGTGAATATCCACTCTTGGAATCTTGTTACTTTTAATTCCGATGATAAGATACTGTTCGTAGTAGGGACGATTTGAATTCAATTCAAATTGTTGTTCGATATCCATGTATCGATTCAAATCCTGTATGGCTTTCTGGTTATCTAGTAATGGTGTAAGTTCTCGGAAAACTTGTGGCTCGTAAGTACCCATAGAATAACGTTGTGCCAGGTGAATTTTGGATAATATGCGGGCAGTCTGCCATCTGGCTGGAACCTGCTGGTAATTGAAACAGTAAAAAGCTTCTTTTTCGACTAAATGGTTGGCAGAAGGAGAACTTCGGGAGGGTTGTTCCAGTACAATGAAATCTTCTCCAAGATCATCTTTCCAAGTGGTCTCTTGCGTGCAGGAGCGAATGTAATATCCTTTGGTCGGAGTGTAAGCAAAAGAAAGACTGGCTTTTGTTGAAAATGGGGAATTTACTTTGCGGTGTTTGGATAAAAGGACTTGTCGAAGTAGCTGGTAATCCACGTAATCAAAATCCATGGACTTTAATTCATGATGATTCCCGTCAATGGTGAAAGTCCCTTTACACGTGAGGCGTGTTCGTTGAGGATAAGCGCTACTTTTGGTCTTGAAGGCAAATCGGTAGTCAGAATTTTCTGATTCTAGGGGATAAATATCGTAATTGCGAATGTCGCTGAATAAAGGACCGAATAATTGAATACTTCGCATAAACGTGAATATTTTACGAGTTCCGACATCAAAACGGGTTTCTTCGTCTGTTATGAATGTGGGTTTAAGCGTGTCTTTTCCATCGTTCGTGAGATTGTAACTTCTGGCAACGTGGAACGGGACGATGTAAGATCGAAAATCCGTATCCCACGTGTTTCGTGATTTAACATCACCTGAAGAGAAATAATAACCGTACTCCCGACGGTATTCTACTACATTCTCTTCACATTCGGTAATTTTTTCGTATAAGGCTTTACCAAAATATTTGCATATCGGTTCGAGGCCGGGAGCCTGTTTCTTGAGTTTTGAGGAGGCTCTTTTTAAAAGTTCTTTCATCGAGATCCCTTTTTCCACATTCGTCTCTTCCAGTTCGTATGCCAGGGGAACAAGTACAAGGCGTTTCATGCGAAGTAAATCATTCACACTGTATTTTACGGTTTGATACCCCATGCCTTGGAATTGTAACGAATCACTAGGGTGTAGTTTGTAGGTCTTAATAACACATTCCCCTTCA
>DYVS01000241.1:0-14592 GCA_020743075.1 Butyricimonas virosa
GGGGTGTATGATATTTATTGGAAGGATTCGAAGACTCCGATCGATGTGTACGGGTACTATCCTTGGAGTTCTCCGGGGAGTATTGGCGAGTATGCTTTCGAGGTGCAGAAGGATCAGTCGAAGACGGGGGAGAATGGGAATTTGGGAGGTTATGAGGCGAGTGATTTTCTTTGGGGAAAAGCTGAAAAGGTGGATCCTTCGACGAAATTGATCCGCTTGGCTTTCCGTCATAAAATGAGTACGGCCCGGGTGACGTTGGTGGAAGGCGAGGGATTTGCCGAAGGGGAATGGACAGGGTTGGAGAAACAGGTATTGGTGACGAATACGAAACGGAAGGCGTTGATTGATTTGAAGACGGGAAATGTGACGGCTACGGGAACGGTTGCTACCACGGGAACGATACCTTATCAAAAGGAGAATGAATTCCGGGCTATTGTCGTGCCGCAAGAGGTGAGTGCCGGGACGGAGTTGTTCAAGATTACGGTTGATGGTGTGGTGTATACTTTCAAGAAGAACGAGGCGTTTACTTACGTGCCTTCGAAGATGCATAATTTCTCGATTCGAGTCGACAAAAAGAAGAATACCGGAGCGTACGAGTTCGTGTTGGTGAGCGAATCGATTACTGCATGGGAGAATGATGATATAACCCATGATGCGACGGCAAAGGAGTATATCGTGATTGAATCCAAGGCTGGGAAGTTGAAGGAGGCGATTATTGCAGCGAATAAGGATTTCCGGGAGTTGCAGAATTTGAAGATTACGGGGGAGATTGATGCGGAAGACTTTTATTTTATGCGGGATTCGATGAAGCGGTTGCAGGCGTTAAATATGGAGGAGGTGAAGATTGTAAGTTATAGGAATGATGAATTTGGACTTTTTTCTGAAGATGATAAAATTCCTAGTTGTGCTTTTATGGATAAAATATCATTACAAATTATAATATTACCAGACCAATTAAAAAGTATTGGAAGTGATGCTTTTGGAAGGTGTCGTTCGTTAATGGGATCGTTAATAATACCGGAAGGTGTTACGGTAATTGAAAATTCTGCTTTTTATCGGTGTTCAGGGTTAAGAGGTTCTTTGGTTTTGCCTTCAACATTGGAACGTATTGAAGGCCATGTATTCTGTGAATGTGGTTTTACTGGGGAGTTGAAACTACCAGATAAGTTGAAACATATCGGAGATAATGCTTTATATGCGTGTAAAAATTTTATGGGAAGTTTAATATTACCTGAAAGTTTACGTGAAATTGGAACATCTGCATTTGCGTATTGTCATTGTTTTACAGGAGATTTAAAAATACCTCAAGGAGTTGTTGAGATTCCACTAGAGGCTTTTTATGATAGTGGTTTTGATGGAATGTTAACGTTACATGATGGTATCACTATGATAGGAGAACGAGCCTTTAGTCTTTGTAGATTTAAAGGAGAATTAAATTTGCCTAAGGATTTGATACTACTTGCAGATGATGTTTTTTTTAATTGTAATTTTTCGGGAGTGTTAAAATTACCTCAGAACTTACAAAGTATTGGTAATAATTGTTTTGCATATAATTATAGGTTATCCGGAGTGTTGGAAATCCCGCAACACGTGAAAAGTATTGGAAGTCGTGCGTTTTCTGCATGTGAAATAGAAGAAATTGTGTTTCCTGAAGATTTAGAGTATATATTGCCAGCTGCTTTTGAAGGTTGTTATAATGTGGGTAGTATTATTTGTAAAGGAATGATACCTACTAATGTAATAGGAAATGCGTTTGATGGTGTTGCGAAAGATAACTTTACATTGGAAGTGCCGGAGGCTGTTGTTGATCAGTATCGTGCAACACCCGGTTGGAATGAATTCAAAAGAATAGCGGCGCATCGGGAATTAGTATGTCGCCCGTCTGTGGTGAAAGCTTTGAACGGGAAAACGGAGAGACAATTGATAGTGGATGCAGAGGGGAAATGGGAAGTGGTAAGCAAACCTGATTGGTGTACGTTGTCAGCCATGAGCGGGGAGAAAAAAACAGAGTTGGTGCTTACGATTGATGCCGGGAGCGAGAAACGGGAAGGGGAGATCGTGTTTAAGTTGGATGAATATGATTACACGACGACTTGCAGTGTTGCCCAGTATTATTACGAATATAACGAGGATAAAGGGATTACTTTACAGGCTCATAATAAGGGTAAAGGAATTAACTTGGTGTTTTTGGGTGATGGGTTCGATGCTGAAGATATTGCGAGTGGTGATTATCTGCGGGTAATGAATGAGCAGATGGAACGTTTCTTTGATATAGAACCTTACCGCACGTATCGGGATTATTTTAATGTATACACGGCAATAGCCGTTTCTCCGGAGAACGGTATTGGTACAGTAAATACCATACGACGCACGAAGTTTGAAACGACGTTCACGAGTGGTGCTAAGTTATGGGGTAATTATGATGGGATATTCGCTTATGCGATGGAGGTAACCCCGGTAGATGCAAATAACCTACATCAATCGTTGATTGTTATGACCCCGAATACGATAGATTATGGTGGGATTACCGAAATGTGGGAGGATGGTAGTGCCATAGCTTTCTGTCCATTGAGCGAGGATGCTTATCCTTATGATGCACGGGGAATTATTCAGCATGAGGCCGGAGGACACGGTTTCGGTAAATTAGGGGATGAGTATATTTATCACAACACGTTTATTGATTTTTGTTCTTGTCTTTGTTGTGAACATGTGGGAGAATTTACAGATGCAAAGGCCTTGGGTTGGTACGAGAATCTCTCCCTTACCGGGAAGATGCATGAAGTACCTTGGTCACATTTGATTTTTGATGATCGGTATAGTGACGTGGTGGATATTTACGAGGGAGGATTTATGTACTCTCGGGGTGTGTTCCGTTCGGAGCAGAATAGCTGTATGAATAATAATATTTCATATTTCAGTGCGATCAGTCGGGAAGCGATCGTGAAACGAATCATGGAGTATGCCGGAGAATCCTACTCGTTCGAAAAGTTCGTGGAGAATGACAAGCGTGATGCGAGTGAATCATTGTCCCGTTCCGCGGATCGTCCGGGAGTTACGGTGCGGGGGCATCAATACGCACCTCGGATTCATAAGGGGAAACCGGATATTTTGAAATAAGGGTTGAATGTAAAAATAAGTAAGCTATGAATTGCATGAAAATAATATACAGAATCGGGATACTCTATTTCCTGTGCCTCTCGGCTGGTTGCTCTCATTCGGAAAAGGAGATAGAGCCCGATAATCTGTTTGTCACTTTTGACGTGATACATCCTTCGCTTGCCCGGGCAACTGCGACAAGTTTCGAGACGGGTGACCGGACGGGGGTGTTCTTGACGGAGAAAGATGTTCCTCTGGAAGTCTCCGGAAATTACGTGAATAACGAGTTGTTGACGTATTCCGGTTCGAAATGGGAGTCCGGGAGAAAGATTTATTGGGATAACGGAACGTATGACGTGTTCGGTTATTACCCGTACGTGTTCCCATTGACCAGCGTGGACGATTTGCCGTTTGAGGTAGCGTTGGACCAGACTACGGCGAGGAATGGAAGTTCGTTGGGTGGTTACGAGGCTAGCGATTTTCTGTGGGCAAGTTCAAAAAACGTGACTGCGGGGAATGGATCGGTAAAGTTAACGTTCGCTCACCGGATGAGTAAATTGAATGTCCGGTTGGTGAAGGGAGTGGATTATGACGGGGAATTGCCCGAAGAGGCTGAAGTGTATGTTCATAACACGGTTCCATCGGCCACGATAGATTTGAGTGCGGGATTTGTGACAAAGAACCCTTACGGTACGACGGAGACGATTCGGGCGATGAAGACGGGTTCTTACCAGTATTCGGCTATACTGGTACCCCAGCGGATTGATAACAGCAAACCGTTGGTAGAGGTGGTGATGAAAGGGGTGTCTTATCTGGTGGAGAGTCGATTCGTTTTTAAACCGGGAATACAACACACGGTAACGGTAGTGATTTCTAAAAATCCGGAACAGGTGAAGATCGAGATCGGGGGTGAAATTGAAAATTGGGATTAATAGAAAGAAATGTGTATTTTTGCCGTATGTGATGTTGTAAAGCCCCGTATATGATAAGAATCGGAATATTTCTATTCACGTGTCTATTGCTATTTGCTTCCTGTGAGGAGAAGCGAATAGCAATAGATGCTTTACCGTTCAAGGTGACCCCGGGAAATGAATGGGGGATTCTTAGTACGGACGGGACGATCAAAATGATCAACGCTTTTAAATACCGGCCTTCGGTGGTGGTGAACGGAAGGTTGAGCGTGCCGAATGATTCGGGGAGGTACGAGTTATACAGCTTTTCGGGTGAGTTGGGATCGGTATCGCCCAAGAGTTTTGTCATGATCGGTTATTTCTTTGAAGAGGTGACGTTTGCCCAAGAGGAGAAGGACGGGCCGTTGATGGTGGTGGACCGTTTCGGAGAAAAAGTGGCGGTTGCGGATAGTTATCAGGGGCATAGCATATTGATGGCGCATAATTTTAGGGAAGGCTTGGCATTGGTGTACACGAATAAGGGGAAGTATGGTTACATGGATACGCATGGCGAGATGGTGATAAAACCGGTGTACGATTATGCTGCTGATTTTTCGGAAGGGTTGGCCGTTGTGGGTGTTGCTGACGGGGAGGGACGGTTGGCTTATCAAGTGATTAATAAACAAGGGGGTGTTCAATTTTATATCACGTTACAAAACAGCCGGATACAGGAGAATTTTTCCTGTGGTTATTTGATGTTCAAGAATCTGGAACAGGACTATTGTGGGGCATTGGATCGGGATGGAAATGTTTGTTTATATTTGCCGACACGTGTGCAGGAGGTGATGCCGTTCCGTTATAATGCGGCGGTTTTTTGGACGGAATCGGGTGTCGGGGTAATGGATAAGTCCGGCAAGGTGTTGATCCCGGCGAATTATGCTGATGGACGGGTGATTGGAGATCGACGGGTGGCGTTGAAGTTACGGGGTAAGTGGGCTCTTTTTGATTTCGAGGGACGACCGCTTTGCGAGTTCGTGTATGATTGGATTTCAGATATTGAACGCTATGTTTTCGTGCGTGAGAATAGCACCTGTTATTTAATTGACGAAAGGGGACAGGTGGTCGGGCCGAATAATTTTCTAACTATTCACTGGGATCGGGAAGCTACCGGGGAATGTCCCCAGGTGTTCATGCGGTACGGGGCGGCAAAGGATTCGGTGGTGGTTGAATCCGTGAAGGAGAAGGAACGTGTGAAGCCATCCCGGGAAGCTGTTTTGCCCAAGGCCCGTGTGATAGACAAGGATAATCCTTTTTACCGGGAAGCCAAGCAAGTGCTGGACGGGGGATTGCCGGAGGAGGAGGCTTCGAATCGACGGGTTATATTGAATTACATGGAACATTTCCGGATGGCGTATCCAACGAAAGATATTGATTTTCTAGAGCAGTTGTTTAGTGAGGAGGCATTGATCGTTGTGGGAACGGTGATCCGGAATGCCCCCTCGGATGAAAGGCTTTATTTGTCCTCCGAGCGGGTACGTTATAGCGTGAAGAGTAAGCGTGAGTACCTGAACCGTTTGAAGATGATATTTAGGAAAAATCAGCATATTGATGTGGAATTCAATGATTTCACGATAAAGCGACATCCCACGAAAAAGGGAATATACGGGGTTTCTGTGAAACAAAGTTATAAGTCGGATATGTATTCTGACGAGGGGTATTTGTTTTTGTTGTGGGATTTTCGGGATCAAACGGCTCCCAAGATACACGTGCGCACGTGGCAACCTCGCATGATGGATGAACACACGCCGTTACCCGAACAGGAGATATTTAATATCGGAAGTTTTAATTTGGAATAATGGCTAGAATAGTATTGATCATCTTACTGTGTTTTCTGGGACATTCGATGGCAGCTCAGGAGTTCGAGGTGCGCTCTTTCCGTTGTCTGACGAATGACATCACGGCTTGGGTGGATCCGGTGAGGGATTTAAACGATGAAGCTTGTGCCTTGATAAAGGTGGTGGGAGACCCGGACTTTGTTTTTTCAACACCCTTGGGGATTGTTGCCCGTAAGAATGAGGTCGGTGAAATATGGCTTTACGTGCCTCATGGGACAATGAAATTGACGATCAAGCATCCCCGTTGGGGAGTGTTGAGGGATTATCGTCTCCCGTCAGTGCTGGAATCCCGTTTGACATACGAGTTGGTGATTGCTCCCCCTCCCGAGAAGGTGGAAGAGAAACTCTATCCGGAGGTGTTGAAGCGTCCGTTCCGGGGATTGAAGAATACTCCTTTGGATTATTCGCTTCGTGCCGTGTCAGGAGGTGAGTTGCGGGGAATAAAACCGGCTTATTTCGTTCTGGCAACTTTGGGAATACACGAGGGGGAAATTGCAAACGGATTGAGGTTTGGGGGCATGAAAAAGCATGGAGTATGGTTGCATGTACAGAGTAATTTCCGTTTCCTGTCGACCTCGGGAAAATGTAATAAGGCAGGCGAGTTGGCTTCGGGGGAACCGACACCTTATTATAAGAGTTCTGTGTCCCGGGCTTTGAACACGGTAACTGCGGGAGGAATCCACCGGGTGATCGGGTTGTTGCATGTTTACGAGGGAGTTGGGTACGGGGAACAGCGAGTGGTTTGGGAAACCTTGGAAGGCGTTAAGTTACAAAACACGGATTATTCGGTGAAAGGAGTTACGGGTGAAGTAGGGATACTGATGGAGGTACGCCGGGTGACAGTTTCTTTGGGGATATTGACGATCCGGGGCGAGTATTGGGAACCCGTGTTAGGTCTCGGGATTAATTTTTAGAGTATGTATAAGTTTTATTTCTATATTATCTGTTGTGTGGTGATGGGGACAGCTTGTTCGAAAGAGACGGGGCCAACGGTTTTACCCCCGACTCTGACGTTGCATGAGGCTACCGGGATTACTCGGAATACCGCCTGTTTGTCCGGAGAAATTGCTTTAAACGGGGATGGAACAGTACAGGATTGTTATTTCGTGTACGGAGGTTCACCGGAGGAGATGACGCAAGTGACCGCTACCCGGACGGAAGAGGGGGCAGAGGCTATGTTAGAGGGGTTGAAGGCGGGGACGGAGTATTATTATTATTTGGAGGTCTCTAACGGAAGCAGTGCGGTACGGACGGATGTGTTGCATTTCCGCACTTACCCGAACACGGAACCCGTGTTGGGAGAGATGGTTTTGATTAATAAAGGGCCGACAACAGCAGTCGTGCAGTGCGTGCTGGTCGAGAATGGGGGTGAGGCTCTTTCTTTTTTGGGATTTAAATACCGAGAAGAGATGTCAGCGGAAGAGTTGTTTGTTGCGGCAGAACCGGAAGAAGAGGGTGTTTTTAGGGCTCGATTGACAGACTTGAATTTATCCACGTCTCACGTGGTTCGGGCTTATGCCGCCAATGCCGTGGGGGAAGTGTACACGGGGGAAGTGAAGTTTATCACGGATAATGCGATATATATTTCGGAGCCGGGAACCTTGTCGGAGGTGATTGGCGAGCGATTGAAATATGAATTGACAGAGATTTCTATTAGCGGAAAATTGAACGGTTCGGATTTTCGTTTGTTGCGGGATATGCTGGGGAGGGGAGTTGACGGAGAAGAGACTCCCGGGGTATTAAGCCGACTTTATCTGCCAGACGTGCAAGTTGTCGAGGGGGGAATGAGTTACTATTCTTCCCGTTATACGGCTAATGATACGCTGGGGTATGGTATGTTTATGGATTGTCGTAATCTCCGGGAGATAGTCTTGCCGAACACGGTGAAGGTGGTGGAGAAAGATGTTTTCAAGGGGTGTACGGGGTTGACGGAGTTGACGATTCCCGACGAGGTGAGAAGTTTTGCCTCTTCGGAGGGTTGTACTTCATTGAAAGAGTTTCGGGTGTCTGTTGTGAATTCTAGTTTCACGGCGGAAGGCGGTATTTTGTATGACAAAGGGAAAGAGACGTTATTGATGTATCCGGAAGGGAGGGGACAAACAGTGTTTGAAATTCCGGAGGGGGTGGAAAAGATTGCCGAATGTGCTTTTCAAAATGCGCCAGTGGATACTTTGAGGATGACGCATTCGATTGTTGGTTTGGGGCTTCAGGCGTTTCGAGGTGCCAAGTTAAAGAAAGTTGTCCTTTCCGATGGAATTGCCACGATACCAGGAGCGGTTTTTCAGGGATGTACCGGGTTACGTTCCGTGACATTGGGGAGTGGAACGATGTATATATCTGATTATTGTTTTGACGGGTGTGTTTTGGAGGAGTTGCGTGTGTTGGCGGATATTCCTCCCGCATGTGCATCCAAGGCTTTCGAGGGAGGGAATTTCTTTGATTCGTGCGTGCTTTACGTGCCTGCCGGGTGTAAAAACAGGTATCGTTATGCCGATCCTTGGAGGAAGTTTAAACGCATTGTGGAGTAAGCGAGTTTGTAGAAAAATATCATTGGGAACTTTATTTGTAATTGAGAGTTTCCTGTATAAGATACTTTTTGTCTGTGGCGGGCTAAAATATAGACGGTGAAGAGTAGGATAAATCGTCCCTATTTTGTATATTCGTGTAAATTTAAAAACGTGAGTCATGGTAAAGCAAAATGCAATAAAGGTTTTCGAGGAGAAGAAAGTTCGTACGGTATGGGACAGCGATAAGGAAGAGTGGTATTTTTCTATAGTTGACGTGGTGGCGGTGTTGACGGATAGTCCTAATCCTCGGAATTATTGGAAGGTGCTGAAACATAGACTTGTAAAAGAGGGTAACGAGTCGGTTACAAATTGTAACCAACTGAAAATGCCCTCGTCTGATGGCAAATATTACAAAACAGATGTTGCTACAACCGAGCAATTATTCCGGTTGATACAGTCAATTCCTTCTCCTAAAGCGGAACCTTTCAAGTTGTGGATGGCACAGGTGGTCAAGGAGCGGTTAGATCAAATGCAAGATCCGGAGTTGTCCATCCAGCAGGCCATGATGGATTACAAGCGGCTGGGCTATTCCGATAACTGGATCAATCAACGGATCAAGAGTATAGAGATACGCAAGGATTTAACCGATGAATGGAAGCGCCACGGGTTACAGGAGGGAGTGCAGTTTGCCACGCTGACAGATATTATCTACAAGACGTGGGCAGGTAAGACAGCCAAGGAGTACAAACAATTCAAGGGTTTGAAGAAAGAGAACCTGCGGGATAACATGACGAACACGGAATTGGTGCTAAATATGCTTGCAGAATTGTCTACTAAAAGAATATCGGAAGTGCGGAATCCCGAATCTTTCGAAGAACACATGAATGTCGCCCATCAAGGTGGAAGTGTAGCCCGTAATGCAAGAATGGAATTGGAGGCTAGAATAGGGGAAGATGTTGTGACACCTCTAAATGCCAAAGATATGTTAGAGTTGCAGGGTGATGCGGGCACGAAAGAGGGGGAAGAAGACGTTCAAGAATGAACGTGACGGTATGTCTTATCAGAGTTTTTCCCGGATATTTCTTACTTCCCGTTTTACGTCAAGTTGTATGCTGGACAGAAGTCTTTTGTATACCGAAGTTTTTCGTTGATTTGCCTCTGGAAAATCGGTATTTAAAGCTTTTTGTAATGCCTGATACATTAACAGGCTATCTTGCACTAATTCTTGGCAGTTTTCCGAGTATCGGGCTATATTCCGGTGTAAACGGTTTTTCTCTTGTACGAGGGTGTGATGGTAGATATTACCGGTTGAGAAGTTACTATATACTTGGGTAATCGTATTTTTGTTCGGGGATTTGTTCCCGGCAAAAGGATATTGCAAGTAAAGGAATGTGATCAGGAAAGATACAATGATGAATGCAGCATATTTGTAAATTGTTCCGAAAGATTTGCCTTTTAGAGTTTCGACGATTTCAGCGGTATTGTTGAAACGCGAATTCGGGTTTTGGCGGGTGCATTTCTGGGCAATGGAGGCTAGTTTACGATCTTTTAGGATTGCTGCCAGTTCTTCGATGATGATACCTAGTGAATAGATATCTGTTCTACAATCCAGAGTCGCATTCGGGTCTAGTTGTTCCGGGGCGAGGTATTTTTCTGTTCCGGCAGGGATCTTTAGGATTTCATAATCATCACAATCGGCAAGACCAAAATCGATAAGCTTGACGTTATTCCCGTTGTAAGTGATGAGAATATTATTGGGCTTCAGATCTTTGTGAATCAGTTGTTTGCTGTGAATATACTGCAAGGCGTTACATATTTCCGTGATGAATTTGTAGGCTAAGGCCTGGGTCAATTTGCCTTGTTCAATGAAGGTGGTTAGCGGAATTCCATCGATGTATTCCAGTACGATGTAATTTCCCAAAAGGTCATTTTTCTCCCAACCTATGGTGTGGCGGATGTTGGGGTGATCCAATTGATAACCGATATTGAATTCCTTCAACAAGAGTTGCTTGTAGAATTCTTGTGAGGAATAGAAAGGCTGCAGGCTTTTAAGTATATGCAGTTTTCCGTACCGGCGGCATTGGTGCAGTCTGCTAAACCCGTTGGCCGGGGTATAGAATTCTTTTAGGTCCGAGTATATATCCACAGTTATATCTTCTCCGAAAAAGCCGGATGATAAAGTTTCCTCGTTCATTATGTTAGTTGATTGATTAAAGTGAGCCCCCCGTTACGCCCGGCAATGAAGGGAGGAGTCTTTTGGTTATCTCTTAAAATATAGGATAACAATAAAGGTTGGCCCATTAGAAAACAAGCTGTTTCAAAGCAATCGCCTTTTCTCAACTTGGATTGTTTCGAGTCGATAATTTGGAAACGGGCTTCCCCGTGATATTGCAAGCGCAAGTAACGGTTAGGCGACCAGCCTATTTCTATTTCGTCTCCCGGCTTTAAATCCTGTACTTGTATTTGTTTCGTAGTGAAAAATGACGAATTATACATCGTGCTGGTTTTCAAGTGGATGCAAAAATCGCTGAAACAAGTGAAACCGATGTACCGGGATAATAAATCTAAGGTTTGCGTACGCGGTTGATGTGAGTCGTTGACGTACCCCCACAAGCGTTTTAAGGTGGAGGTGGAGATCAAGTAACCGTATTCGGATTTTAAATGAAGAGAGAATTCGTCGAAATCGGTTGTGGTAAGTAAATTCCGAGAATACTTTTTTCCGACTAATGCTAGTAACTCCATTATTTCCGGTTTCAATTCATTCATTCGATATAAAATTAGACTGATGATAAATCATGACAAATTTACTAGAATATGGCGGAATAGAAAAATTTTTAAACGGATAAAAGTATGTCAAAAGGGGCGTGAATGCTCATTTTTGTATTTTTGTACACGAAGTATGTTTTGAAAGAATTTTAAATCACTATATTTGTCTAATGGGTGATGAAGAATATATGTCAATATGATAGATGAGCAGTTGATTTTATCCGGGGTAAACCGCAAGAATGAAAAGGCTTGGAAAAGTCTTTACGAGCATTACTATGCGGCATTATGTGCTTACGTGAACCGGATTTTGAAGGGATCGGAGAGTACGGAGGATTTGGTACAGGAGGTTTTTATCGCTATCTGGAAGTCGGATAAGAAATTTGATTCCGTACAAGATTTGACTCGTTATTTGTACCGGGCGTGTTATAATAACGCTTTGGTGTTCGTGCGGAATAACCAGATCCATGATACTATTCTGAATTCTATCGGGGCTGAAAGTGATTTTACCGCTGATGACGTGTACGCCCAGACCGTGCGAGAGGAAGTTACCCGGCAGTTGTACGTGTATATTGAGGCCCTGCCTTCGGAGCAGAAGAAAGTGATTCTGATGAGTATCGAGGGGTATTCGTGGGATGAGATTGCGGAAAAATTGGGGGTTAGCGTGAATACCGTAAAGACGCATAAAAGTCGTGGATTCAGGTCATTACGTTCGAAGCTTCAGGATTCCGTGTGCCTGTTTTTAATTTAATTGAAAAAAAATGACTACTCGTGTCATCTGAAATCGGGAGTTGTGTATTATGAGTATATAGAATGAACCGATAATAGATGAATATGAAGAAATATATATATGATGACGCTTCTTTGATCAAGAAATCTTTGTTGAAAGATTTGAGCGAGGAAGATCGAATGAAGTTGGAGCTGTTGCTGGAAGATTGGCAATTACGGGAGGTGTATGATCAGTTGAGTGATCCGACGTACTTGAAAAAGCAGTTTATGGAGTACGAGAATTATTCGGGTAAGAAAGGCTACATGGTTTTTAGAGAACGAAGGGGATGCGCCCGACGGGTGAATATGATTCGTTGGGTGGCTGCCGTGTGGGTGATTGTACTGGGAGCGATGTTATGGTTGACCTTAGGAGAGAGCGGGGAAAAGGAGGTACCGCCCGTGGCCTCGAAAGTTATTCCGGCAGGGGAGAAGAAGGCCCGGTTGATTTTAGCCGATGGGACTGAGGTCGAGGTGTCGAAGACGGGTGCGCACGTGTTGAAAGAGGAGGGCGTGAATATAAAATACGAGAACGGGGAGATTTCTTACGAGACGGAAAGGGTGTCTACCGAAATTGTTTATAATTAACTGGAGGTTCCGAGAGGAGGAGAGTGTATCGTCACGCTGGATGATGGGACTAAGGTGTGGGTGAATGCCGAAACCCAGTTGAAATACCCGGTAACGTTCGTGGGAGAGAAGCGGGAGGTTATACTGGAAGGAGAAGCTTTTTTTGACGTGGTGAAGAACGAGAAGCCTTTTATCGTGAAGACGTCTTTCGGGGACGTGAGGGTGTTGGGAACATCTTTCGGGATAAATGCCTATGCGGATGCTCCGGAGAGCTATACGACGCTGGTAAGGGGTAAAGTGAGCGTTGAAGCCGGTACGTCTGATCCGTTGGTTATTAAACCCGGGGAACAAGTGGTCACGTCCAAGGACGGGAAGATGATCCGGCAGGAGGTAGATGTCGAGGAGTTCGTGGGGTGGAAAGACGGTATATATGTTTTCCGGGAGAAACATCTGGGAGATATCATGAAGACGTTGGAACGATGGTATAATATATCCGTGCTTTTTGAAGAAGAAGAGTTGAGAGAACTTCCGTTTACGGGGAATTTGAAACGATATGATGATATAAATGTATTTTTTGATGCTTTAACCCGTACCGGGGATATGAAGTATCGGGTGGATGGGAATCACGTGATCTTATATAAATAAATTAAAACGAGATAACGGACTACAAATTTCTCAGGTTCGATGTCCATTATCTCATCTTAACAAGTAATTTACAAATCTATGAAAAAAAATCCATTCTTGAAGTGGAAAAGGCTTTTAAAATGTAAAGGCTTTTTTCATGTGGTGAGTTTGACGCTTATCCTGACGCTAGGAAGTTTGGCGGGATATGGTGCTAAAGTCGTGCCGGATACGGTTTCTTTGAATTTGAAAGAGGTGAAACTGGAAAAGTTCGTGGAGGTGATGAAGCAGAAAACAGGGCTGAATTTCCTGTATAATTCGTTGCTGTTTAAGGATGTGAAACCCGTTACCGTGGAGGCGAAAGGGGAAAATTGGGAAGCGGTGTTGAAACGGGTTTTGGAGAAAGAGGGGTTCACGTATGACGTGAAAGACGAGATTGTGGTGATTAAGCGGAAGGTTGAAAGTACTACCCGTCAAGTATCGGATCCGTCCAACGTTGTGAAAGGGAAAATCGTGGATTCTAATAAAGACCCTCTTCCCGGTGTTACTGTATTGCTGAAGGGAACGAGTGTCGGAACGGTAACTGATTCTAAAGGAGATTTTTCGATTCGTGTGCCTCAAGGTGTTGATTCTTTGATTATTAGTTTCGTGGGAATGCAAACCAGTTATCTAAAACTTGAAAAGGGTAAGTTCGAGTACACGGTTGTGATGAAGGAGGATATGACTCAACTCGGGGAAGTGGTGATTACCGGTTATCAGGAGTTTGACAGGTCGAGGATGGCAGGTTCTGTTTCTTCGATAAAAGCGGAGGATTTACATTTTAACGGGACGAATACTTTGGAGCAGGCGTTGCAGGGACGTTTGCCAGGGGTTGTTATCACGAACACGAGCGGGTTGGTCGGAGTGCGGCAAAAGACACGAGTTCGGGGAACTTCCACGTTGTTGGGAAGTCAGGAACCGATTTGGGTCGTGGACGGGATTATACAAGAAGATCCGCTTCCGTTTGACACTCAAAAATTGAGTAGTGTGGGGGATATAAACCCTGATAATTTCGATTATATCCGAAATTTCGTGGGTAGTTCTATCTCTTGGTTGAATCCCAATGATATCGAGAGTATTACGGTATTGAAGGATGCTTCTTCCACGGCGATTTATGGCGTTCGTGCTGCCAATGGCGTGATCGTGATCAAGACGAAACGGGGAAAAACGGGAAGGGCTTCAATCTCTTATTCTGCATCATTGAACGTGGCGGAGCAGGTGACTTATGATAAGTTGGAGTTGATGAATTCCAAGGAGCGGGTAGATGTGTCCCGGGAGATTTTTCAGAGAGGATTGACGGCCGCATGGACGAATAATAATATCGGTTATGCCGGAGTTTTGAACCAGTATTTGAATAAGAAGATTATGGCGGAACAGTTTGAACGACAAGTGGCTAAATTAGAAACGACAAACACGGATTGGTTTGATATTCTTTTTCGTAACCCGTTT
>DYVS01000242.1:0-3406 GCA_020743075.1 Butyricimonas virosa
GTGTCAAAGATGGAGATATCAAGTTGTACGGGGATGTACTTTGGGGGGTAGAGTCATTGGATGTGATAGAGTACATTAATGTTTATAATGATTTGACGGATCCGAGTCCCTATAAACATACCTATTTGATAACCACTAACCTAGATGAGATATTCGAAGGGGAAGGAACGAAGGATATGCGTTATAAGAAATGGCAGAATAATAGTTCTGGCGAGTATCGTTTCAGTAAATATGAGAAGTACGATGCGGATAATGCGGCAGCTAACGTAAGCAATTATTTAGTGCCGTTAGTGCGTATGTCAGAGGTATATTATATTGCGGCAGAAGCCATTTACAAGAAAAATTTGAATGAAGCGAAGGAGTATTTACGGGCGGTGAAACAATCTCGCTATGCTTCTTATAATAGTCTTTCGTTGGATAAAGTGAACAATGCCACAGAGGGGAATTTTATGGATGTGTTGATTAATGAAATGCGTAGAGAATGGATCGGAGAAGGACAAATTTTTTATTTGTATAAACGTTTGAAAAAAGATATTCCTTTTGAGGGCAACGAGGTTGTGCCAATTGAAGCGAAGTATGTGATTTGGCCGATACCGGATACAGAAACCAATCTTAAATAAATAATAGAGAGTATGAAAAAAATATATGTTTATTCGATCATATTGTTCCTGTTTTTTCTGGGAGCTTGTTCGAAAGAAGAAATAAAATTGTATAGTGGGGATGTCGTGTATATTTCTTTCGTGAAGAATTCAACGCAGGATAGTGCGATGTATTCTTTCAAAACGTACCCGGAAGGGGAGATTGTTGCAGAGATTCCGGTACAAATTCATGGGGCTTATTTGACAGAACCTCGAAAGTTTACAATTTCTCCAACGGATTCAACTACACTTCCGGCAACGGCTTACGAGTTGCCCGAAATATGTGAGTTTGCTCCCGGGCAGGATGTTGATACGATACAAGTGAAGTTCTTCAATAATTTTGATGAATTGGATAATAAATCTTTCCGTTTGTTTTTAAAGATAGATAATAGCGAGAATGTAAAACAAGGAGATCGGAATTATCAGGTAGCAAAATTTTATGTGTCTGATAAATTAGAGATTCCTATCTGGTGGAGTCGTAATGATGGTACGGTTGATCGGCCGACTAATATAGTGGAGAAAGTTTATTTGGGCGAGTATTCGGAGACGAAATATATTATGTTTTTGGAAGAGTTGGAAAAGGGTGGAGAGTCATTTGACGGTACGGACATGAATGTGATGAAGAAGTATGCTATCCGTTTAAAGTATACTTTAGAGGAATATGAAAAGGTGAATGGCGAACCGAAGAGAGATGAAAATGGGCGTGTTATAACCGTGCCTGTTGCAGGATAATTTAAATAGAAAAGTTATGAAATATATATTGTTTATATTTGTATCGGTGTTTATTGCCGTGTCTTGTATTGATGATAAGACAAACTTGGACTACAAGGAGATAAACGAGTATGAGAATTGGAAAATAGAGGGAATTGATGGCAGTTATTCCTTATTTCCCGGAGAATCAGTGGTACTAACACCTAAAGTTCGTTTGTCTATCGACTCATTGAATCCGGACTTGAGTTACTCTTGGTTGTTGGATGGAAAAGAGGTGTCTACAGAAGCTTCTTATACATTTACGGCAGATGTGTATGGGGATTATGAATTGATATTTAATGCGATTGATAATAAAACGGGAGTGGCATTCCCGGAGCAAGCTATCATGAATGTAACGCCATTGTATAAATTGGGTTGGTTGTTTTTGGGGCGTACGGCTTCCGGTGACAGTCGTTTGGATATGTTGATCACGAAAAGGCAAACGATTCATTACCTACTTGATGGTAAATATGATCGATGGCGGGATTCTTTGGTACATGTACAATTTGCCTCGGGACTTGGAGAACAATTGGGAACGGGACCGATAAAATTAGTTGAAGAATTTTCTTATGATGATTATGTTTCAACCGAAAATTCGGAAATCATGGTGTTGCAAGAAAGCGGGCCGGTTGAATTAAGTGGTAATGCATTAACTTATACCGGACGTCCGTTTGATGAATTTATGGGAACAGTTCCGGCAAATTTAGTTGTTCGGGATGCCGCTCTTTCGAAAACGAGTAAATGGTTATTGACTGAAAGTGGATTGTTGTATTATGCCGTCGCTAACGTGCTGACAGATTTGCACTCCGGACGTTATAATGATGATCCGGCATTCAATGGTATGAGATTTACATCTTTAATTCAGACAGCGAAGGCTGATAATGATTACTATATAGACGTGGTGCCTGCCATTGATGCAGAAGGAACAATGTGGGCATTTTATGATAATGCAAAGGGAGATAAAACTTTTATTATTGATCCGCAGAATGAGGTTGGACGGAAATTGGAAATTCGGAATAATACGGCGGGCGAGTTTGATATGAGTTTGTTTCAAAAGTTTAAAGGTGAGCGAATCAAGGATTGTTTTGTTGGTAAACATGATTACCTTTTATCGTTGTTGAGGTTAGAAGATGGAACTTATGTATGGCATCGCTATGCTTTTGATGATCATAAAAAAGCTGCGGATTTTATAAACTTGGAAGAGTCTCAAGTGAGAGAATTTGCCAATCAGTCGATGTTTACGAATTTTAAAGATGCTGCTTATTTTCATTACAGTTATGGTTATGACCCTAATACTTATGACGATTACGAGTGGTTATTTATTGCTGCCGGCAATCAGCTTTACGGATGTACTATGCTATGGGAAGGGACTGAACAGCAGGCTTGTGAACATTTCTATACGGCACCAGCAGAGATTCAATCTATAGAAATCCGTTATGTTAGTGAGTTGGATTACATATTGGTTGGTGTGTTAATGGTGGATGGAACTTTTGAAGTACTGGAGGTGAAACGTTCGGAAGAGGAAAGGTTTGTGTATAAGAGTGTGTATAAAGAAAACTTGAAAACTCTAGATCCGGAGATGGTGGAAATAGTCGATTTTATTCCTAAATGGGGAAGCGGCGCTAACCAGTATTCGGGAACTTGTTTGTAATCCGGTGTTGATGGAAATTTATACTAAATAAACGAGCCTCGCTTGCCCGTCATGCGGGGAGGCGAGGCTCATTTTAGATGTTGTATGTATGTTTTTACTTGTATGAAGAAGATATTTTTTTTGTTGGTCGGTTTGATGGTGACCTCGCTATTGTGGGGACAACAAAAAGCAAATTTTAAGTTAGCGGATCGTTTCACGAGTAGTAATTTTCGGTTTGCGGATGGGAATAGCATGAGTATATACCCCATGTATATCAATGACGGGGATTGTTTTTGGTATTCGTTCACGACAGAGGAGGGGAAACGCCATTATTATGTGAATCCAGAGAAAGGGGAAAAACGTTTGTTGTTTAACCCGGAAAAATTAT
>DYVS01000243.1:0-2683 GCA_020743075.1 Butyricimonas virosa
GTTTAGAATCATAAATGTTTCGTTTTAATTAGGTTATTTATTTTAGTTTGAGCCTCCTTCTCTCTTAACGTGATTTTTCTTTTTTACGAAAGAACGGCCATTAGGTTTTCGTCCTCTGCCTTTTGATGAGCCGTGTTCGAAAGCTTTCGGATTGTATTCTGGTGCTGCTCCCAAGTGAGTAGGAAGTGGTATTTTATAAATCGTTTCTTCGATAAACTGTTCTATGCGATAGAACTTCCCTTGTTCAGCTCCAGAGACAAAAGTTAAAGCAACTCCTTCCGCACTAGCTCTCGCAGTTCGTCCGATACGATGAATATAATCTTCCGGATCGTGAGGAACGTCAAAGTTGATTACCAATCCGATCTCATCAATATCTATACCACGGGACACGATATCAGTGGCGACAAGTATATCTATTTTATTATTTTTAAAATCCATCATAACAGATTCCCGCTCTGATTGCTCTAAGTCAGAGTGCATGGCTGCTACATTAAATTTTTTACGTTTTAAGGTGAAGGCGAGGTCTTTTACTTTTTGTTTGGAAGAGGCAAAGATTAGCGTTTTGTGTAAGACCGGTTTGCTGAAAAGTTCTTCGATAATACCCATTTTTTGATTTTCGTGGCAAATGTAGGCGGCTTGCATGATGGCTTCGTTGGGTTTGGATACCGCCACGTTAATTTCTACCGGGTCACGAAGTACGTTTTGGGCTAACTGCCGTATCTTTGGTGGCATTGTGGCCGAGAAGAGTATGGTTTGTCGGTCTTTGGGCAGTTTGTTCACGATTTGCATGATGTCATCAAAAAATCCCATGTCCAGCATCCGGTCGGCCTCGTCTAGGATAAAGTATTTTACTTGTGAAAGGTCTACATCACTGTGTTGTAGATGTGCGATCAGTCGTCCCGGTGTTGCGATGGCAACATCCGCACCTAAGCGTAACGCTTTCTTCTGTTGATCCCATAAACTTCCATCCCCCCCTCCGTAGACGACAACCGTTGAAACGGGGAGGAAATAAGAAAATCCCTCGAATTGTACGTCTATTTGTTGGGCTAATTCCCGGGTGGGAGCCATAATCACAGCTTTTACCGTATCTGTTCGGTTCTCTTCTTTGATTAGTCTATTTAAAATCGGAAGGGTGTAAGCAGCCGTTTTTCCAGTGCCTGTTTGTGCACAGGCGATTAAATCTTTTCCCTCTAAGATAACAGGGATTGTTAATTCTTGTATAGGGGTTGTTTCCTGAAAATTCATGGCATCTAATCCTTGCAACAATGAATCCTCTAGTTCCAGCTCGTCAAATCTCATCTTTTATATCTCTACTATTTATTTTTAATGCTGTCTTTTTCCTGTTTTAAGTGCAGCGACAGGAGAAAATTACACATAGATCTATCATCATGTCAATCCCTTCTGTTTGTTGCAAAGTTAAAAAAAAAATCATTTTATTCCCATTCACTCGTGGAATCTTTTAACTCCGAGATGGACGAGGATTTGAATATGATATTTTTCTTACTGATACGACGTTGACGGTTGTAGTCTTGTAATGCTTTTAATGCTATTTTGCCTAATAACACGATTGCAATCAAGTTCGTTATGGCCATGATTGCCATGAATAAATCAGCAATATTCCATACAAGATCTAAGGCGGCAATAGATCCGAACATGACCATGCTTCCCACGATAATCCGGTAAAGTTGTAAATAGGTTTTATTCTTGGAGATGAAAAATAAGTTTGTTTCGCAATATGAATAGTTACCCACGATGGAACTGAAAGCAAACAGGAGTATACATATGGCAATGAATTGTCCTCCCACGCTTCCGATTTGGTGGGATAGGGCCATTTGTGTTAGTTGAATTCCTTTCACCGTGCCGTCTAGCGGAACATCCGAAAGCAGGATGATGAATGCCGTACAGCTGCAAATGATTAACGTGTCGGTGAAAACACTAAGGGCTTGGATTAATCCTTGTTTTACCGGGTGGGAGACGGCTGCTGTTGCTGCCGCATTCGGGGCAGATCCCATACCTGCTTCATTTGAAAAAAGTCCTCGCCGGACACCTTGCATGACGACAGCTCCTAATCCCCCGCCTGCGAATTGTTCAAATCCTAATGCATTCGTGAAAATAGAACCAATGACATGGGGTAATGTTCCAAGGTGCGTGAATAAGATGAAAGCGGCAAGCAGAATGTATGCGATAGCCATAAGGGGGACGATGATCCCGGATATGACGGCAATCCGGTGTATTCCACCGAATATGACTAGTAGGGTGAACAAGGTTAAAATGATTCCCAGCCAGACACGGCTTGTCCCGAAGACTTCATGAAATGCCAAGGTAATGGTATTTGCCTGTACCGAGTTGAATACAAGGCCGAAGGTGATGGTAATGATGACTGCGAAAAGAATCCCTAACCAACGTTTTTTTAGCCCTTTTTCCATGTAAAAAGCAGGTCCCCCGATGAATGAACGTTCTCCTTTTTCTTTATATATTTGGGCTAGCGTGGATTCGATGAAGGCTGAGGCGGAACCAATGAGGGCGATGAGCCACATCCAGAATATAGCTCCCGGTCCTCCTAAGGCTAGGGCTGTGGCTACTCCTGCCAAGTTACCCGTGCCTACTCGTGAAGCGGTTGCGATACAAAATGCTTGAAAAGAAGAAACTGAATTTTTGGGGTTCTCGCTTATAATCCCGTCGC
>DYVS01000244.1:0-6025 GCA_020743075.1 Butyricimonas virosa
ACCATCATAAAGGCCAACAGGACAAAATTAAATACATTCCCGTACAATGGCGCTAAACTTCCCAACAAGAAAGCGACAAGCTGGAAAAAATATTGTTGAAATTTCACGACTAGATTCATAACACTCATTTACACCATAAATTGCTGATATTTCCACTTACACAACCAAGGAGCCCCTATATAATCATAATTCAAGGTACACCAATACGTCAACTCATCACGAAAAACAAATGCATCTATCAGAACGATCTTCCTTGTTGGGTATCATTTCTATCTTTCTTTCTATTCATTAATAACTCCACGTTCCTATAAATAATTTCCGGAGTAATATTCTTTATATAATCAGCCTCATTGATCAGGTTGTTTTCAATCTTCAAGAATACACCCGTTTGGCTCCTCGGGAGAATCGTGGACGTGGGGCTGGTTGACAATCCCAAGAGCGCAATAAATGCAGTTTTTACTGCCGCCGCAATATGCATGGCTGCCGAATCTATCGTTATCAATATATCCATATTCGCAATACTCGTCACCAATTCCCCCACAGAAGTCTTTCCAGACAAGTCTAATACATTATCAATCATAGCTTGTCGCACATAAGCAGACTGCACGACAGCATCATTGGAGTCACCAATGAATACTAAATTATAATTCCGCAACATTCTCAACAGTACAATAGCCTGTTCCTCCGGATAACGTCGAAACCTTTTATTTGTTCCGCCTAAATACAAACCTATGACAGGATTATTATTCGTAAAATGGAAATTACATTCTTGTTTATAATATAATTTCAAGGTTGGTAAACAAGTGAACTTATTTCCCAACCATTCATTAACAAGCATCGCATATCGATTAATATAGTGAACATTACGATTCAACGGACGTTTAAAATTCAATAGAAACCCTCTCCCCTCATTTTCATAACCAACAAGTCGTTTCACCAATGCAAGCCTCAATAACAATGCCGTCATAAACGTATTGGTAAACAAAATGCCCAAATCATACCTGCACCTTGATATAACAAAAATATTTCTGAAATAATTCTTTTTCCTCTTATTCGAAACAATTATGTAAGAAATTCTAGGATCATACTCGAACAATTCTTTCAAGAAAGAAGGTCCCAACAAGGTAATTCGTGCTTGAGGAAAAACTTGCCTGATTAATTCAATTGCTGGAATTGTATTGATTGAATCCCCGATAAAATTAGGCATACAGATAATAATCCTCTTCATCTTGATTTATAATAAATGTTCGTTTAATCATATAAAATAACGAACTTCATCACGATCTCATACAACAGAACTAAATAGCTAATGTTCAACCAGCTACAAACTACAAAAAAGATAGAGAAAAAGATTGTGTTAGCCGAAAATGATGTATATTTGCATATCAATAAACGAACATTTATTGATAGCATATAGACATTCATTAAGTGCTATGTATCAGCTAATTATTTTTTAATTAACCTGTTTCTAAAAATCACGCATGAAAAATTACACGATCGGCTTTTATCTCGAAAAATTATATTATTCTCCTCAATTTGAACCCGTTATTAAAGAAATCATCAAACGCAATATATCGTACGCGGTAATTATTCCCAAAAACCGGGAACGAGACGAGTTAAATCAACGTGGAGAATCCATCAAACACTGCCAAGAAGAAGGTTTCATATATTGTTTCGAAGAAGACGACTGTGAATGTAATATCATGATTTTTGGAAACACGCCACGCCCTATTCATACCCCTTTCAAGAAATCAGCTCTTATCATGCATGGAGTATGGGGAGGGAAAATGGTTAATTATGCATCGGGCCTGAATGATGTAGATCTACGCTTTTTAGATGGAGAATTCCTGGAAAACAGTTTAACTAAACTCTTTCCTGAAAAGAAATCCATCTATTATGTATCCGGATATTCAAAACTGGATAGTTATTTCGAATTCACAGAAGAAGACCGGGTGAAATTTCTTCAGCATTGCAATTTAGATATAAACAAGAAAACAATATTGTATGCGCCAACTTTCTATCCGTCATCAATCCTGAAAATGAGTAAGAAATTCCCGGAAGATCTTGCCGATTACAATATTATCCTGAAACCCCACTCGCACCTGTTCTTACGGAAAAAATACACGAAAGACCTGCACAGACTGGAATCATGGACGAAATATCCGAACGTTTATCTAGCTAAATTCAACGAAACCAACATTCTCCCTTTCCTTCATGCCTCCGATCTGATGATCTCGGATATGTCAAGTGCCGTATTTGAATTTTCGGGAGTCGGTAAGCCGGCAATTGTCAATATGTTTTTAAGATACCGTTTACTTCATCGTATATTCCCTCATAAAATAACCAAACGATTAGATACGGCCAACTTTTTTCTCTGGGAAGTAGGAGACACCCCGAGAAACTATGCCGAAATGTTACAAAATGCCAAGGAGAACCTTACGAATCCGGATAAGAACAAGGAAAAACGAGAAAAACTCAGCCAACATATAGTGGGAATTGTTGACGGCAAAGTGTCCGAAAGAATTGTAGATAAACTACTGGAGCTTAACAATAATATCCAAGCATAATACTCGTCAAACTTTCGTCAGTATCGTATACCTATTACGAATCGTTTTGGCCCGGTTTATAATCTGCTCGATCTCCCCATTCGAGAAAGTTATATTCCGTTCTATTTCGTCCAATATTTTCATGCGTTCGAAAAAGATCATCAACTTCTCGTAATCATTTTCCGGTTTACGGAAATCCCGTTCCACTAACAAATGTCCCCAAGCCACTTGCAAACCGTGCAAAGTTGATCGATTGGGAAACAAATCATCAATGGCATGACTAATCATATGTTCCGCACCACTGGCCGGTCGTGAACTATTGGCAAGCACCATGGCCAACCCCGAAATCACTAAACCGTTCGCAAGGTCACCAATGAAACGAGAAGACCGAATATCATTAAAGGTGTACGGAATCACGGAATTACCACTCAATGAAGCCAAAGCCATGGCAAAATTATTAATACTTTCTCCTTTGTCAACATGTGCCAGATACCAATCTTTCACCGCACTAGCATTGGACACGAGATCCCCCACTCCTGCCAAGAGTAACTTCTCGGGAGAACCTTTTATAATATTTACATCCGCAATAATACCCAAAGGAGCCTTTACTCCAAAGCTCTGTTTTTTACCATCTTTTAATAAACGGGCAATAGGGGAATAAATTGCATCATTAGATAACGTTGAAGGAACAGTTATATAAGTTAAGTCCAAGGTATTTGCCATTAACTTAACAGCATCAATAATACTACCTCCTCCAAAAGCAACTAAAAGGACTTCCTTATTCGTGATCGTATTCATGGCCTCCAGAGCCTCATCGTAAGAACCTCCTTTGATAAGAAGTATATCCTCGAAAGACAATTTTTCCAATCTTGATTTGTACAAATCCCTCAATTCCACAGAAGTAACCAATATTTTCTCCTTGAAATAAAGATGATTTTCCTTCAATATATCATCCAGATGAACAAAAATATCCTCCCCGACTTCTAAAACGATAGGAACATTGATCGTCTTGTAATACATTATTTTGATGCTTTTATTTTTTCGACTAGCTCAGACGTACTGATTCCTTTCGTGTAAGGCAAATAAACCATAGAAACATGGTGTTCTTCCAAAAATTCCGGAGTGACACGAATCTGTTTCAAGTACCCTTCTCCATCCCAATCATCACCATGCACGATGATGTCAATATCGTATTTTTTAATGTATTCCTTATTATCATACTCGTGAATAATAAAGGCATCATCCACATAACGACAAGCTTTCACGACTTCCAGACGATCTTGTTCAGACAAAAACGGCCGGCGTTTATACGAGGCCACCATTTCATCCCCGTTAATTGCCACGATTAAACGATCACCTAATTCTTTGGCACGTCTCAATAATTCGACATGTCCAAAATGGAAAAGGTCAAAAACCCCTATAACATATACATTTTTCATACTACCTAATTTGCTTGATCACATCCGGCCTCCCTGTATTCTCTTATCACAACCGGAATCACGATGCCAAAGGTAGTAAATATAGTTTAAAGTTCAGAGCTTAAATATCAAAGTTTAGCTTTTCGAATGAAAGCCTCATCCATCATAGGTTGCAGGCGTTCCCACACGTATTCCACGGTAAGTAGATCGAACACCTCTTTTTCCGTTCTTCCCTCGGTTACCTGCCCGGAGAACATATCAAAAGGGCTAACGCTCTGATAACGCAAATCATTGGAAGGCAACCATCTAGGTAGTTCAACCCAAGGCGGGTAAATAGCCAACCCCGGTAGATGACACGCTTGGGCTATATGCCGGGGGCCTCCTTCATTTCCAAAAAAGAAATCGGCTGTTTGCAGCATGGATACCAGTTTTCGTAGCGAATCAGCCTCTATATCAATAAAAATATGCTCGTCCTCACCCATCTCCTCGTACAATGCCAAGGCCGCAGCTTTTTCTTCCCGGGAATAATTAAAAATCAACTGGGCATCATAACGCTGAATGATACGAGACAATATCTCCTTCATTTTCGCCATATCCCAAGCCTTCCTCGCCACCCTGGTAAAAGGAGTACATACCACAATGAAACGAGAAAGATTAATCCCCTTTTGTTCCATGTACTTCCTAAATTCTGTCGTTTCCTGGTCTGTCACGTACAACCGGAAATCAGTGGTCATTACCAACGTTCCTTCCCGCTCTAGTGGTTGTAACAATAACAGATTTCGCATAACCTCGTCCAAATCATCATTCACGTGATTACGCACCCGGTAATTATGAAAAAAATGATTATAAAATTTAGATGTTCCGATACGATATTTCGTTCTTAAAGAAAAGGCACTGAACCATAAAGTTTTTATTGTGGCACGAGTATCAATGATCACGTCATAGCGTTCCGTTTTCATCAACTGCCGGACTTTTCGCAAGTATTTAAAGAAGTGGTTATTTTCTTCATCCGAAAAGGTGATAATCTTATCTATATCCGGATGATTTTCAAACAAAGGAGCAATATGATCATTCAACACGTAATGAATCTCCGCCTCCGGAAAACTTTTTCGAATAGAGCTACAGATCACGACTGACAGTACCGCATCTCCTATTCTCCTAAAGCGAATCACCAATACTTTTTTTACACTCATAATCCTTGCCCTTTTCTATATAATACGGGATTCAATTCCGGATCGTTATACATCTTCATCTGTTTATAGACCTTCATGTATTTACGCCCAGTTTCTATATCTTCCAAAAGCTGATTGATTGCGAGTATTAAATCCCTTCTCTGTTCCAACAAGACGCTTAATTTATCATCACACTCCTTTACATGTACTTGGGCAACCTCTCTACGCTGCACCTCCTGCTCCATATGATAAATTTTCAGACATAAGATAGACAAACGGTCTATCGCCCATGCCGGGCTTTCCGTGTTCACGGTAGCACAAGATAAGATTCTCACGTTTTTATATTTATCCCAGAAATATCCATCCAGCAATTCGACCAAATCCGTCCGACGTTGATTCAACCGATCTATACGTCGTTTGATTTCCAACGCTTTCACGGGTTCTATATCCGGATCTCGAATGACATCCTCCAAATGCCACTGGACGGCATCTATCCAATTTTTGAGAAATAAATAATACTCGATAGATTTATACTCGTATGGATTAACCATTTCTGCATCAACACAATCTTCCACGTGATAGCACAAGGTACTCTCCTCAAAAATACGATAGCATAATTCTGCAAATAACATAATACCCTTTTTCAATCCAATTATTATTACAAAAATAGCAAAAAGTATTCCAATTATTACATTTCCCGATGCAAATCCCCTTTAAGATTTTATAACAACTTTATTTCGGCCATAAAGCTTTATTTCGGGATATTCCTATTCGAAAAAGTTATATTTTTTATCTTTGTTCCAAAATAAATCGGCAGTTTATGAAAAGGTATTTATTCTTTGTTTCGTTATCATACGCTTATCCTATTTTAAGACCCATTCAATCAGAA
>DYVS01000245.1:0-2526 GCA_020743075.1 Butyricimonas virosa
AATCGTTCCGGTAAAATGCAACTCTTTTAAATCTGCGTTTTGGTAAAAAACATCAATATCATACCAACGGGACAGAATATCCAACACATCCTGCAATTTCTGTTTCTTGAAAACAAACAAACCATCCTTCCAAGCAGTAAATTCATTCGTATTCACTTTATTTAAAACAGTATTGCCATTCTCAACACAAATTTGCATCGAAGGATCAAGTATATAGTTTTCATCCCCAACCCGAACATCAACTTTTCCAGTCACCAATGTCGTGACAAACTTACCGTCATAATCATTCACATTAAAACTCGTACCCAACACCCTAATTTCTTTATTCTCCACCTCTACAATAAAAGGTTTCTCCACATCCTTAGAAACTTCAAAGTAAGCCTCCCCCTTCAACCTTACCCGACGCTCTCCTTTTACAAAATAAGCAGGAAATTCTAAAACCGATTGGGAATTAATCCATACCTGACTTCCATCCGCCAATACGATCTTATACTCTCCTCCCCGGGGAATAACAAGCCGATTATATTCAGATTTTTCCATAACAGAATCCGTCTTTTGTCCATCTATAATCACAGTTCCTGCATTTTCAGTCTTTATCATAGCCCCTTCAACCCTAGCTATTACCTTATTTAGGGTATCCAAAACCAAACGTTCCCCCGTTGTCAACTCCAGATAGGCTTTATATCCCCCTTTCATAGGCATAGGGTATTCTTGAACAAATAGTTTATCATCATCCTCTTTTTGGTAATCCACCACTTGATAAACAGTAACACTAACCAATACAATAGCAACCAACACGGCTGCGTAACGCATAAAACGAACAAAAACATTTGGACGTTTTCGAATCTTTTTCTGAATATTACCCCAACCTTTTCTCTTGTCATTTCTTTCAGCAAAACGAATCTTATTTAACAGAATTCGTTCATCCCGTATTCGATCCAATAAAACCCGGTTAGCCACGGATGCACTTAACCATCGCCGAAACTCCGCTTCCTCTTCTAGTGTCAACGTTTCATCCAGATAAGCTTTTATCCGGTGAACTTTTTCCTCGATTGATATTCCTAAATCTTTTTCCATCATCCCAATCACGGTTATAGATTATTTACCCAATAACTACTCTTAATACAAAGATGTCGGGCAAGAGGATGACAAGGAAGCAAATTATTTTTATTTTTTTCAAATATCCACAAAACAACAATTAGATAATTTTCATTACCAATCACTTACAAAGAATTCTATCACAAGATTATAACCCTAGAATAAAAATCATCACGAAAAGGTTCTGCAATTTCGCTTTCAACTGCTGACGGGCACGGGCTTTATGTGTTTTTACCGTATTCACGGAAACTTTCATAACCTCCGCTATTTCAATATTATTCTTCCCTTCCAAATGCAAAAGAATTACTCGACGTTGTTCATGCGGCAAACTATCAATTTCTTCCATTACCACTCGATGCACCTCTTCCTCTACAACTGCATCCCCAAATCCCTCTTCAGACTCCAGCAACGCATATTCTTCCCGGTAATCCTCCTCCAATTTTTTCACCCGAATATAATTCAAACAACGATGTCGCATGGACTGGTATAGATACATTTTCAAATGCAAAGTCGACTCTATCGTCTCCCTTGCTTTCCATAAATTAACGTACACATCTTGAACTATATCTTCCGCCACTTCCTCATCTCTCAACATCCTCAGACCAAACAAGCATAAAGCATTATAATACAAATCGTAATAATAACGAAATGTACCTTCATCACCATTCCTAAAATCCTCTAATTTATCACCACCAATGCTTTCCATACACTTGTTAATCAATTACTCCCCACTTTGACAAAGGTAAATAAATTAATCTCAATCACAAAAATAAGCTTTATTTTTACTCTTTCCTCCCCTCGTGCCAAGCAAGCCCAAATGGAGGAGGCAGTGATTTACTGTAAACTTGTATATAAATCCTTAAAATTAAAACAATGAAAAGAACTTATTTGTATAACCTTTCCACAATTACATACCTTTCACGCTGCTTTTGTATAGCACGGATGGTATACTATCTTCATATATGAATTCAGACACATACCTCATACCTATCCTCTCCATTACTTTTTTAGACCGCATATTATCAGTATGTGTTACTGCTATTACCTGCTCCGAAAGAATTATTTCAAAGGCATAAGTAAGCACGGCCCGTGCTGCTTCTGTCGCATAGCCATAACTCCAGGCCAACCGATTTAATCGCCAACCGATTTCAGTGATACGTTCATCGTCCGGAGAGGACAAGAGATGTACCCAACCTAGAAAACAAGTCGGTTCATCTTTAGAAAATACAGACCAGTAACCCAATCCCTTGGGATAAGGCTTCCTAATCCTGTCTTTAAGAAAAATGATATGCTTTTCCGATCCGTCCCATACTCCCGGTATATATTCGGTTACTTCCGGGTCTTTATCCATTTTCACACACTCATCAAGATCATCCATCGTACGAGGTTGAAGAATAAGACGATCAGTGATCATGGTTGGCAGCATAA
>DYVS01000246.1:0-10193 GCA_020743075.1 Butyricimonas virosa
TTCACAATTTTTAGAAGGGATCTCGAACATCAGATCCGTCATAATGGCTTCGCAGATGGAACGTAACCCGCGGGCACCCAGTTTGAATTCCACGGCCTTGTCCACGATGTACTCGAAAACGTCCTCGTTGAAATTCAGCGTAATATTATCCAGCTCAAATAGTTTCACGTATTGGCGGATAATAGCGTTCTTGGGTTCCGTGAGAATGTTGCGCAGGGCTTGACGATCAAGTGGCTCTAGATAGGTTAATACCGGGAGACGACCGATGATTTCGGGAATTAACCCGAAGGATTTTAAATCTTGTGGTGCGATATATTGCAACATATTATCCCGATCAAGAACGGCTGTTTCTTTGCTTGCCGTGAAACCAACAACCTGCGTGTTCATTCGTTGGGCGATTTTCTTTTCGATCCCGTCGAATGCTCCCCCGCAGATGAACAAGATGTTTTTCGTGTTCACGGGGATCATCTTTTGGTCGGGATGTTTACGTCCGCCTTGAGGGGGAACGTTCACGATAGAACCTTCCAGTAGTTTCAATAATCCTTGTTGCACCCCTTCACCGCTCACGTCACGAGTGATGGACGGGTTGTCTCCTTTGCGGGCAATCTTGTCGATCTCGTCAATGAAAACGATCCCTTTTTCGGCAGCATCCACGTCATAGTCGGCAGCTTGTAATAAACGGGTCAAAATGGATTCTATGTCCTCGCCCACGTAGCCGGCTTCCGTCAACACGGTTGCATCGACAATGGTGAAAGGTACGTGCAGCATCTTGGCAATGGTTCGGGCCAATAGGGTTTTCCCGGTTCCCGTGCGTCCTACCATGATGATGTTTGACTTTTCGATCTCCACGTCGTCATTGGAATGTTTTTGTGTCAATCGTTTATAATGGTTGTAAACAGCCACGGCGAGATGCTTTTTCGCCTCGTCTTGTCCGATTACGTATTGATCCATGAATTGTTTGATCTCGATCGGTTTTTTTACCTCGATGTGATCCATATCAAGAGGGGTAGAGTGACCTCTTTGTTCTTCCTGTACGATGTCATATGCTTGTTGTGCACACATATCACAGATAAAACCGTCTACCCCAGAAATCAGAAGATCAACCTCGCTACGTGATCTTCCGCAAAATGAACATTTGTCTTGCATTATTTGTGTTCTCGAATTAATACCGTGTCAATCATCCCGTATTCTTTGGCTTCAGTTGCAGTCATCCAGTAATCGCGGTCAGAGTCTTTTTCTACTTTCTTGATCGAGTTTCCGGAATGATCGGCGATGATTTGGTAAAGTTCTTTTTTTAGTTTCATGATCTCGCGGGCCGTGATTTCAATATCAGAGGCTTGTCCTTGGGCTCCACCCATAGGTTGGTGGATCATGATACGCGAATGTTGTAAGGCGGAACGCTTGCCTTTCGTGCCGGCGGTCATCAGCACGGCACCCATGGATGCGGCCATTCCGGTACAGATGGTTGCCACGTCACATTGTATGTATTGCATTGTGTCGTAAATACCTAATCCGGCGTAAACCGAGCCACCTGGAGTGTTGAAATAAATTTGAATATCCTTGCTCGGGTCAGCCGACTCCAAGAATAATAATTGTGCCATGATAATGTTGGCAACATCGTCATCAATGGGTACTCCGAGGAAAATAATCCGATCCATCATTAACCGGGAAAATACGTCCATACTCGCCACGTTTAACTGGCGTTCCTCTATAATTGTCGGATTTATATAGCTGGAGACCGTAGATTCAAACCGGTGAAGGTTCAAACTGCTGATCCCTTTATGCTTGGTTGCATATTTTTTAAATTCGTCCTGTGAAAACATAGTCATATATGTATTTTGGTTATACGGGTGCTAAGTTACGAAAAAAGGAGGGGAAAATAAAGTTTTTTGTGGTTCCCCCAGCTGTTAGTAGTAGATTTTTCCCTTTTTTTGTTTTTTCACAAGATATTTTTTGACTAAAATGTTGTTTATCTCTGTCTTTTTTGAGTCGGCATTTGAGGGGGTAAGGTCTTTTTCGTGACTAGTTTCCAGAATGTCTATAATTTTCGCTTTTCTTTTTAGTTTTGGGAAGACGAGAGAAATAAGAATATTCTTTCTATTGCATCCCCTAACGATTAATAGACGATCCATGGGGAGATCTCCGTCGTATCTGCGAACCATGTAAACATCCCCGTTTTTCTTGTCAACGAGTTGATAACCGTAACCGTAAGTTACCCATTGCGAGTCAAAATAGATCGGTTGTACGAAAGTGACTATAGTTTCATGACGACGCTTCTCTATACTATATAAACGCGGCATGATGGGTTCGTATTTTTCACAAGGAGGGGCGAAATGGATGTCCTTACTTTGTAAAACATAACCTTCGTTGAACATTTCCCGGTCACTCTTTTTGTTTTGAGCCGAGACTGTTATCCCGCAAACTAACAGGATAAGCATCATGAATAAATATTTACCGTCCTTCATCATTTCTTTTTTAGTGCTTGTTAAACTTACGGGCAAGGTGCAAAAAATATCCTAATATAGCAAGGTTTAATGCTATGTGCTGGTAATTTATTTCCAAATAATTTCCACGATATGGTCTATGTCTGTGGGGACTTCGTTCAATTGAAGGAGGATTCCTTCTTTGGTTTTCTTGTATTTTACTGGAGTTTGATCCTTGAAACATACAATACTCTTTATTTTTCTGTCCGTGGTGGGAAGAAGTAGTTCCGTTTTGTTCAAGTTTAGAATGTGGATGTAGAGTTTATTCCCTTTTTGGGTTGTGACACCCCAGTCTTGTTGAGGGATAATCCCGGCACGGGTGCCTTGGATGGTTTCACCGTAAGTGCGCATCCATTCGCCGATTTCTTTCAAGTGTCTTACCGATCCTTCGGGGAAATCTCCTCCCGGACGGGGACCCACGTTTAATAGTAAATTTGCATTATTCCCGGCGGCTCCTACCAGCGTGTGGATGAGTTGTTTCGTGGATTTGAAATTTCGGTCATTGATATTATATCCCCACGTGTTGTTCATGGTTTCACAACTTTCCAACGGCAAGGCGCTGATTTCCGCATCGGCAGAATACCCGGCTTTGTTTTGTCCCGGTAGATCCCGTTCGAACATCTGGAAATCTTCTCCCTCAAAAGGTGCTTTGTGATGATTATTCCCGATCAGACATCCCGGTTGAAGACGGTGAATCAGGGTGTATTGCCTTTCCAGTTGCCAGTCCGCATCGGGTTTATCCCACCAACCGTCGAACCAGATACCACCGATCGGGCCGTAATTGGTAAGTAATTCGGTCAACTGGGCATCCATGAATTTTAAATAATCTTCCCACGTGCCGGAAGGAGTACGTCCCGTGTTCCGTCCCGTGCGCCCCCACGGGTAATAATCCGGTCGGTGCCAGTCGATATGGGAATAGTAGAAGAATAATTTAAGTCCGTGTTTTTGGCAGGCTTCGGCCAATTCCTTGATGACATCTCGTTTGAAAGGAGTTGCTTTGACAATGTTGTAATCCGATTGTTTCGTGTCGAACATCGAGAACCCGTCGTGATGGCGGGAGGTGAAACAGATGTATTTCATCCCGGCATCCTTGGCGATGCGTACCCACTCGTCCGCATTGAATTTGGAGGGATAGAATCCGTCTGCCAGTTTTTGGTACTCCGCCTCGTTCAGGCTTTTGTTGGTCAGCACCCATTCGCCGTCAGCCAGCATACTGTATATCCCCCAGTGGATAAACATACCGAATTTGGCATCCCGGAACCATTCCCGGTTGGTAAGATTCTCCTGTGAGGGAACGTATTTTTCTTGAGCAGAACAGAATACAACAGTTAAAAATAAAAGCGTGGTAATGAATATATTTTTCATGTTAAGGATTAGATTAAATTTTCACGAAAGTAATAAATGTAAAGAAAATGATCAAATGTTTAATAAATAAAACGGGGAAAACTGCTGAAATAAAAAAGGTGCCCCAAAAGTTTTTTCATGATGTGTTTGGTTAATTCTTTTTCTGGTTGATGTTCTGGTGTGAAAGCTAATTGGAAGAGGGGTTTAAGCTGAAAAATGTAACGTGAAATTTAGTCTGTTTGATAAATAATTTGAAATAAATTTTCAAAAACGCTTGTATGTTCGAAATAAAGCGTATCTTTGTCCCAGATTGAGTTGAATTATTTGTATTTAAATCACTTTCCTATCAATGTATTTGTATCGTTAAGTAGACTTTTTTCCAATGAGACCATTCTCAATCGCTTTTATTAATTAATCAAAAATTGTACTTGATGAACATTTACATTTCAAATTTAAGTTATGGCGTTGATGACGCAGATTTAAACACGTTGTTTGCAGAATATGGTGAAGTTACTTCTGCAAAAGTTATTATGGATCGGGAAACTGGTAGATCAAGAGGATTCGGTTTTGTTGAGATTGCTGATGAGGCAATGGGACAAAAAGCAATCGATGAATTGAACGGTGCTGAATATGATGGTAAAGTAATTACCGTGAATGTGGCTAAACCGAGAGAAGATAGATCAAACGGTGGAGGTCGCGGAGGATATAACAGAGGTGGCGGAAGTCGCGGAGGTTATAATTCAAACAGAAGGTATTAAGATGTTATATATTCTGAAGAAAAGAGGCTTGGAAACGAGCCTCTTTTCTTGTTTTTAAATATTTAATAACCAGAGTAACAAACCGGCAGGAAGGTAGTCTGCCAATTCTTGACGGAGTTTTTTCAAGGCTATTTCGATGTGTTTTTCTACCGTGCGGGGAGAGATTTCCAACTCTTCGGCGATTTGAGTGATACTTTTGTCATTGAAACGATTCATGATGAAAATCTTTTGACATTGAGGGGGAAGCTGACGGATTGCCTTTTCAATATGTTCCTGAAGTTCTGATTCCACGTAATATTCCCACGTGAGTAATCCGGTAATATCCCCTTTTTGTAAAATTTGTTCTTGGTATTTGTTGCGAACTTTTAATTGTTCCAGATGATTCAAGCAACGGTTGCGGACAGATGAGAAAAGATAAGCTTTTGCGGATTCCATGAGAAGGGAACTTTTTTTCTCCCAGAGCGTGATGAAAACGTCATGTACGATGTCTTCCGATATCTCGATCTGGTTCGTGAAACGATTGGCATACACGATTAATCCCGAATAATACAGGTTAAATAAGGATTCGAACGTCTTTTTCTCTATGTTTATCATACATCTGGTTTCCTACATCAAAACAAATTTAGAATTAATATTTTGATATTGATAAAATAAAAATGCATTTTTTTTGAAAATGACTACGTGTATTTTTCTCTTGGCCTGTCTTGGTTGTATAAAGAGAAAAATATGAGCGAGAAAGATCAGATCGAGAAAAATACCACGGAATATAATGAAGCCCGATTGGAGGAAGCATTAGATATTTTCGTGCAAATGCGGGCGGTGGACAAAGCGAAAGGTTACCGTCGAATCGTGGAACCCGTGAATTGTGGAGTCCGTCATCGCCGATTCATTTTGTTAAGCCGATATGCCGCAGTTATTGCCGTGATCGTAGTGGTGGGTATAATTTTGGGAGTAAGAGGGAGAGTTGACCGTGCTATTCCAGTAATGCAGACACGAGAGATTACTCCCGGGGGGATGAAGGCCAAACTCATTTTAGCGACGGGAAAAAATGTGCTTTTGGATACGTTGGCATTGGAGGTCACGACCATTTGGGAGGCTGGTGCCACGATCCAGAAAAGCGGAGGCGTGTTGACTTATGAGAATGTGGGAAAAGAGGATGCTCGTCCGATGGAAGTTGTTTATAATACGTTGGAAGTTCCCCGGGGAGGGGAGTATGACGTGGTGTTGGAAGACGGGACACGAGTATGGTTAAATGCGGATTCTCGGTTGAAATATCCGGTCGTTTTTCCCGGTAGTGAACGTCGCGTGATTTTGGAGGGAGAGGCTTATTTTGAAGTGGCTAGAGACACAAATCGCCCGTTTCTGGTGGAAACAGGCGTTCAGTCGTTGAGGGTGTTGGGGACGGCGTTCAACGTGTATGCTTACCCGGATGAACCGGATATTTACACAACATTGGTGTATGGAAGCGTGGCACTATCTGCCGGGGGACAGAGACATGAGCGGGTGCTTGTACCCGGAGAACAGGCTGTTTATCACGTGCGTAACGGAAATTTTACTGTTGGAAAGGTGGACGTGAGTCAGGTGGCGGCTTGGAAAAAGGGACTTTTCGTGTTCGAGAATCAAAATTTGGAACAAATCATGTTGAAACTGGCTCGTTGGTATAACGTGATGGTGTTTTTCCGAAATGAAGCCGCCAGAACGATCGAGTTTAAAGGGAATTTGCCCAAGTACAGTGATTTTAGATTGGTGTTACAAGTGATAGAAAAGAGTAGTAACGTGAAATTCGATGTGAAAGGAGAAACGGTTATCGTGAGTATATAAATAAAATCGGGGGAATTTGACAGCTTCCCCCAAGATTTAAAAACATCTGTTGACAGCAGATGTAATGTTAAATAAAATCATAAAACAAAGTTATGAAAAAAATGATCAGACGTGAACATTTTCCGGAAGGAAAGTGGCAAAAAATTTTGTTAATTATGAAGTTGAAACTTTTTATTTTGTTGTGTTGTATTCAAACGTTGAGTGCCGCGACTTATTCTCAGCATCAAAAGCTGGACGTGAAGTTTGAGAATGAATTAATTGTTTCGGTGCTTGATTATTTGAAGATGCAAACGGGGTATCAGTTCTTTTTTCAGAAGGAGGTTGTGTCTGAGACGGAGGAAATTACGGTGAATCTAAAGAATGCTACGTTGATAGAGGTGTTGGATAAAGTGCTAAAAGATCATGGGTATTCGTATGAGGTTTTAGAGGGGGTGATTATTGTGCGGCGAATCGAGAAGCAAAAGCAAGTGAAGAAAACTCTTGTCGGTATCGTTACAGACCAGAGGAAAATCCCGATGCCGGGAGTTACCGTGAAGATTTTTGGTACGAACATCGGAACGGCGACGAATGCCAGGGGACAGTTCTCATTAACCTTACCCATGGAGGAAGGGGCTTTGGAATTTTCTTTTGTCGGGTATAAATCTCAGAAAGTGAATTTTACCGGGGTAACAAAGGATTCTCTTCGTGTGGTGATGGAGGATGATATTCAAGCATTGGAAGAGGCTGTTGTGGTGGCCTACGGAACAACGAATAAGAGGGAGATGACCGGGGCTGTGTCGGTTGTTAAAGCTGAAGAGCTACAAGGTATACCGGCCTCGGACATAGCCTCTCTTTTACAAGGGCGGGTTGCCGGTTTGGATATTACGAATATGTCAGGAGCACCGGGAGGTGGTGGAACGGCTATCACGATTCGTGGATACAATTCTTTGAATGTAGAGCAAGGAAGGCGTTTTTCTAATCCTTTGTGGGTAGTTGATGGGGTCCCGTTAAATTCTTTTTCTTCTCCGATTACCGGTACTAATTTGTTGGCAGATATTAATCCAGATATGATAGAATCGGTCCAGATATTGAAAGATGCTTCTTCGGCTTCTATTTATGGTTCTCGTGCTGCTAACGGGGTGATTATCGTGACAACTAAAAAAGGGAGGAAGAATCAAAAAGCGACATTCTCGGTCAATGCTTCTCAATCTTGGGGTGTTGTTGCTGAATTTCCAACGGTGGTTATCGGGAAAGGGGAACGGGACCTGCGTTTTAAGACACTTGAAGGAACACAGGTAGCTTATATGGATAAGACAACCAAGCGATATAAATACCCCGTGTCCAATGAGGAGGTTTTTTGGAATGATCAACACGCATCTTATGATTATTTCTTTTCAGCCCAATCGAGTCGCCCTGCTACATTGATTTATCAAGATAGTTTGAACGCTTTTTATAATAATGCGACGAATTTTTTTCCGGCGTATTTTCGTACAGGGAAGATAACAAATGCCAATATCCAGACTTATGGAGGGGGAGAAAGAATGACTTACGGGATCGGTTTGGGATATTACAATGAAAAAGGGGTATTTGTTGGGACTGGGTATAATCGAATGGATTTGAATTCTTCTTTGAACGTTGTACCGGTCAATCGGGTAAACGTGGATTTACGTTTTAATGCAACATTAACGAATCGGGATCGTGGAGAAAAGATTGAGGGGTTTAGTACGGCACCGATGGTGGAGGGTGTTCCGGGTGATCCTTTTTGGCAAAGTACGTTGTTGCCGGGAAAAGGGACTGAAGCATGGGAGGCTACGATTAATAAATTGAAGGGGACAAAAGAAAAGAATCGTTCTGTTCGTTTACGTACTAATTTTAAAATAGGGTATGAGATTATTGATGGATTAAGTGTCTCTACTTCTTTGGCAGCAGACTATTCTATCCATCGCAGGAATTATTTCCAACCCTCTTATTTGAGCGGTAAAGGATATTCGATGAGTCTAGGTGAAACAGGGATAAACCTGATGGTGTTGAACGAAAATTTGTTATCTTATCGAAAAACGATAGGTGAAGATCATACCTTTGATTTTCTAGCAGGTTTTTCTTATCAATATGATCAGATGGAATATAACGGGGGAACGGCTGAAAATTCTCCAAGTGATAAGATTTATTATGCTCCCAATGGATTACCGGATTTGGGACAGGAAGTAAATGAATGGTCAGGAGAAACGGTCCCGGTGGCTTTTCAACATTATCAGTCAAATATGGAGGAACAAAAATTATATTCTTACTTTGGACGTTTGGAATATAATTATCGCTTGAAATACTTGTTGTCTCTGAGTTTTCGTCGAGATGGGAGTTCCGTGTTCGGGCGAAATAATAAATGGGGAACCTTCCCGTCTGTGGCAGCCGGATGGAGTTTTTCAGAGGAATCTTTCATTAAAGATAATTTGGGTTGGCTTTCGTTCGGAAAGTTACGGGCTAGTTGGGGATGTTCAGGGAAAATGTTCGAATATCCTTATCTGGCTTACGGTTTGATGGGCCCTGGAGATTATTCGCATCAGGGGAATCCTACATTGGAACCTGTATATGTTGGTGGACTTTATAATGAAGATCTTTCTTGGGAAGAAACCGATCAGTATGATTTCGGTTTAGATGTTGATCTCTTTGAGTACCGATTAGGTGTTGTTCTTGATTATTATTACCGATACACGGATAAGTTATTGTATCCGATCGGGCTTCCCGGGGATTATAATGGTTTTATGTCACAATGGACGAATGCGGCTGCTTTGTCGAACGAAGGACTTGAATTGTTGATTAAATATGAAATATTCCGTCGTCCTGATTTGTATTGGAAAGTTTCTGTAAATGGAGCTAGAAATTGGAATCGGATAGAGAAATCATACAATGGAAAAGATTTGGGATTTGGTATTACAGGTAAGCCACTGAATCGAATTTATGGATATAAAACGAATGGGTATGTGCAAAAGCAGGAGGATCTTCCTTTGTACTTCACAGCACAAGGGGAAAGCTATTATCCTTATTCTTTCATGGGAGGCTCCTACTCTTCTTTTTATCGTCCGGGCGATTACCATTATGTGGATGTGAATGGAGATAGTTATATTTTTGCTGATGATAACGTGTTTTTAGGAAGTGCTTTACCTATTATAAGTGGGGGAATTGTAAATGAATTCCGATGGAAAAACTTTGATCTGAATTTTTCTATGCATTATTCCATTGGGCGACACATGGTGAATCAGTTACCTTCCATATCCTTGGTTTTCTTACCTGATCCGTCCCAGCGATTTTACAAGCATCCCGTGTTCGTGGATATAAATAAAACGACTTTCTGGCAACAAGAAGGGGATAATTCGGATTATGCTCAATTACGTATTGGAAGTGAGGGGAATGTTCTAGATAGACGAGTAGAAAAGGTGAATTATTTGAAATTGAAGACATTGACTGTTGGTTATAATCTGCCCAAATCGTTGATCTCTAAATGGGGAATGGAGCAATTACGGGTATTTGTGAGTGGAGAAAATCTTTTAACTTTTTCCAATTATTCAGGGGTGGATCCTGAAGTTGTGAGTATTGTAAACGGGGTGGATGACGGAACGAGTTATCCATTAGCGCGGAAGTTTACTTTAGGTCTAACTGTAAAATTTTAGTTATGTGTAAAATACGAGATTTTGTGATAGGGCTATTCGGTTTATACTTATTGTGTGGATGTGAGGATGCCTTGACCGTGAAACCGGAAAATTCACTTACCTATGAAAATGGTTTGAGTACCCCGAAAGATTTTGAATCTTTT
>DYVS01000247.1:0-9005 GCA_020743075.1 Butyricimonas virosa
TACCGTGTAAAGATAGGAAAAAACAGCTTAAATAATAACGAGAACTAACTTGTTTAATACATAATAAATATACTGACGAAAAAGATGAAAAAAATTATTATTCAAATTCTTTTAGCAGCTGCCGCTCTCTATTTGGGATATATGTGCTACCAAAGCGTGCAGAATCCTATTCAATTTCAGAAGTTGAAAAAACAGAGATATGATAGAGTTATCCAAAAACTGAAAGATATCAGAACAGCTCAAGATGCTTTCAAAAGTATCCATGGAACATACACTAGTAGTTTCGATTCATTAATCAATTTCGTGAAATATGATTCATTGAAAACCGTACGTTCTATCGGAGAACTTACTGATGATCAACTTGAAGAAGGTATGACGGAACAAGACGCTTTGAAAAAAGGGTTGATTATCCGTGATACGATGAGAGTCTCCGCTTTAGAACAATTATTCGGTAAAAACTATCCGATTGATGATCTTCGGTATGTCCCTTTTACTAAAAAGAAACATGAATTCTTGATGGGAACCAACATGATCTGGACGGATTCCGGCATTGAAGTACCTGTTTTCGAGGCTCGTATTTCAAACATGGTCATTTTTGAAGACTTGTTCGATGAATACGAAGATGCCATTTTGGAGGAAAACGGTGAAAGAATAAGATTAAACAAATACCCGGGTTTAAAAGTGGGTAGCGTACAAGAGGCAAACAATAACGTGGGTAACTGGGAGTAATTTCCAGTTCGTAAACGAATAAATACATGCAGAGCATTTATTTTGTTGACTCCAATTTTACTTACGAATTATCAAAGAAATCGATATTATCCATCCGTTATGCAACGGATGGATTTTCATTTTGCGTGCATGATGAAACAGAAAAACTCGTCGTGTTCGTACACGAACCCCATGCAGCAGATTCCAGAGAGGCAGCCATGGCCAGGTTAAAAAATTACGTGGTGAACGATGCTATCTTGAATCTTCGTTTCAGGAAAGTATACATCATGCCATGTTTCAAGAAAAAACTGCTGGTTCCGGGAGCCTTTTTCGACAAGACCAATATTGCCACCCTCTACACGGTCAACCAAGAAGTGTCTCCAGATGACACGATCCTCTACCACCACATAGAGGGAATAGAAGCCTATCTAGTGGAGACGGTTATTTCATCGTTTCATGATTTTGTACGGGAACATTTTCCCGTGGTTCAAATCGTGAACGGGGCATACCCTTTTATATTAGGAGCCATGAGCAAGGCGTTACGAGACACGGAGCAAATCTTCCTAGACATTCAAGACAATTATTTTGATCTGTTATTTATTCGGGACTCCGGCATTCAGCTATTTAACACGTTTAGTTACAAAGCGATGACTGACATCGTGTACTTTTTATTAAATTGTATCAAAGAGTGCGGGATTAACCAAGAGAAAGCACATCTTTCGATATGCGGCCCGGCGCTCAAAGATAATAAACTGAAAGAGTTACTTTCGCTCTATCTCCCGAATCCTTATTTTGCTAAAGAACCCCTGTTAAACGGTATTCTTCACGATAAAGAATTCAACAGTTCTCATTTTACTCACTTGTTAAATCTTCATCGATGCGGATTATAAGCGGTACACACAAAGGTAAAATCATCACACCCGACAAAAATTTCAAAGCACGTCCGACAACGGATTTTGCCAAAGAGAATTTATTCAATGTCCTCAACAATTATATAGATATTGAGGAGGCCTCCGTACTAGACCTTTTTGCAGGAACGGGAAGTATCAGTTACGAATTCGCATCCCGAGGTGCTGGGAAAATAATTTCTATCGAACTGAACTATAACCATTACGCCTTTATAAAAAAGACGGCCGCCCAATTGGGATTCAAGAATATGACTATTTTCAAAACTGACGTGTTTATCGCCTGTAAAAAACTGAACGGAACGACCTTTGACATCATTTTCGCAGACCCTCCTTACAACCTGGAAAAAATCAACGAGATTCCGGCTGCCATTTTCAATAACGATCTACTGGCCCCGGACGGAATCGCCATTATTGAACATCCCGGCACCGTGGACTTTTCCTCGGAACCCAACTTCTTCGAACACCGCCGGTACGGTAGTGTTAATTTCTCGATCTTCAAAAGACAATAAACAAACCTAATAAATGTAACATTGATGTAACGGAATCGTATTATTTAGGAAACCTTTTCAGTCTACTTTAGTTGCCGAAAACAAGAGGTATTTAATTTTAATATTAACTAAAAGTTTGACAAATGAAAAGGATTTTAATTAGTGTGGTTTTAGCTGCTATTTGTTTAAGTAGTTTCGGTCAGAAACAAGAAGAAAAGAAGAAATTCCAAATCAAGGGACAACCGATTGTTACCGTTTTCGCAAACTATCATGCCGGAATTGGAAATGCCAATAAAGAATCCGGATTCGCTCTTGATCGTGCTTACCTTGGGTACCAATTCTCCTTGACAGAAAAATTAAGCGGAAAGGTCGTTTTTGACATGGGTTCCACCAAAGTTTCAGGTTCCGACCTCGAAAGAGTGGCGTATATCAAGAATGCCATGTTAAGCTGGAAGACAGGTAATTTCACGCTGGATTTCGGTTTGATCGGTTTGGAACAATTCAACGTACAGGAAAAATTCTGGGGATACCGTTATATCATGAAATCCTTCCAAGACGAGTATAAATTCGGCTCCAGCGCAGATATGGGTATCTTGGGTAAATACAAATTTACAAAATGGCTCTCTGCCGACATCACGATCAGCAACGGGGAAGGTTACAAAAAATTGAACGGTGACAACAAATACAGGTATGCCGTGGGAACAACAATTCTTCCCGTTAAAAATTTGACTCTTCGCACTTATTACGATCTTGCCAGCAAGAACATTGAAGGAGACGAGACTAAAGACCAACAAAATTTAGCCTTCTTCGCCGGTTACAAACACGAGTTATTCTCCATCGGAGTTGAATATAACCAAATGTATAACACCAAGTTTAAGGAAGACAACGACCAATCCGGATTCTCCGTTTATTCTACTATCAAGCTGGAAGATCAATTCAACCTCTTCGGAAGATATGACAACCTAGGTTCTAAAGATGATTGGAGCAGTGCTGACGGGCAACGAATCTTAGTAGGTGTTCAATATGCCCCGATCAAACAACTAAAAATCGCCCCGAATTTCTCTACTTGGAACCCAAGAGACGGTAAATCAAGCTCTTTCGTCTATCTAAACATCGAATTCAAGTTGTAACATTAATGTAACAAATGCGCAACATTCGTGTAACAAGATTCATCTAAACTTGCAGTGTAATAAATGAATCAGAAGACGTTGAAATTAATACTATCAGAAATGAAAAATTTATTTATCCTTATTTTAGCCATCGCTATTGCATCTTGCGGGAACTCGAAAAAGAACAAAGAGTCCGAGAGCAAAAAAATGAACATCGCTGCAGCCGGGGCAACTTTCCCCTTACCATTTTACAACCTGGCTTTCAAGACCTACCAAGAGAAAACGGGTAACACCGTGACTTACGGGGGTATTGGTAGTGGCGGTGGTATCAGAAGCCTGAAAGACAAGATTGTTGATTTCGGGGGATCGGATGCCTACCTGTCTGACGCAGAGATGCAAGAGATGCCCTACGCAACGGTACACATCCCGACTTGTATGGGAGCCGTGGTTATGGCTTACAATTTACCGGAAGTGAAAGAATTAAAACTTTCCGGAGAGGTTGTTGCCGACATCTATCTGGGCAAAATCACCAAATGGAATGATGCTAAAATTCAGGAATTAAATCCCGGAGTAACTCTTCCGAACAAAGAATTAACCCCGGTATACCGTTCAGACGGTAGCGGAACCACCTTCGTTTTCAGTGATTATTTGACAAAAGTAAACAATGATTGGAAAGAAAACGTGGGTACAGGTAAATCATTGAAATGGCCGACAGGCTTGGCAGCTAAAGGTAACCCCGGTGTAGCCGGAACAATCAGCCAAACCCCCGGAGCGATCGGATACGTGGGATCAGAGTACGCATTTTCTCTAAACATCCCGATGGCCCAGATAAAGAACTCTTCCGGTAATTTCATCACACCGAACACGGAAAGTATTTCCGCTGCGGCAAAAGGCGAAATGCCGGCAGATACCCGTACCATGATCACGAACTCTTCCGCACCGGACGCTTACCCCATCAGTTGTTTCACCTGGATTATCCTTTACAAGGAACAAGCCTATGCAAACAGAACTTTAGCACAAGCACAGGCAACCGTGAAATTACTCGATTGGATGGTAAGCCCAGAAGCACAAGCATTGACTACAAAAGTTCATTACTCTCCCCTTCCTCAATCAGCCGTGGCTAACGCCAAAACACTATTAAACTCTATAAGTTTCGAGGGCAAAAAAGTCCTGAATTAATAAAGTTACAAATTTACAGGTTGCAAGTTGAATCTTGCCAACCTGTAACTTGTAACCTGTAACTTGTAACTAATTATGCGTGATCTTATTTTTAAACGGCTACTCTCTATTTGTTGTATCCTGATTCTACTGATTAGTGCCGGCATGATCTATTCATTGGTCAGCGGCTCGATCCCGGCTCTCAGCCATTACGGATTCTTCCAGTTTATCGGGTCAACAGAATGGGATCCCCATCCGGACAGAGAAACTTACGGAGCCCTCTCCTTTATCGTGGGAACCCTCCTAACCTCTTTCCTGGCACTTATATTCTGTATCCCATTTTCTCTGCCCGTAGCACTTTTCACAGGTGAATTCTTTCGAGGTAAAAAAATTGCCACGTTCATCAGTTCCATTATAGATTTACTCGCAGGAATTCCCTCGATCGTGTACGGATTATGGGGATTTTATACCTTCCGCCCGATCATCATCGAGATGGGTGTCAATTCACAAGGATTCGGAGTATTGACCTCATCCATTATTCTGGCAATCATGATCATCCCCTACGCATCCTCCCTCAGTGGCGAATTCATATCCATGGTTCCCAACGAACTGAAAGAGGCTGCATATAGTTTGGGAGCCACCCGCTACGAGGTGATCAGAACAGTCACTTTTCCCTCCGCCGGTTCCGGAGTATTTGCCAGTTATATCCTAGCTCTGGGACGGGCCCTTGGAGAAACCATGGCAGTAACCATGCTTATCGGCAACACGAATAACCTGCCCACCTCACTGGCTGACACGGGTAACACGATGGCCAGTATCATTGCGAACCAGTTCGGAGAAGCAGACGGGTTGAAATTAAGCTCCTTGATTGCCATCGGGTTACTATTATTCCTGATCACGGCAATCATCAATCTAGTGGCAAAACTCATCATCAAGAAACTTAATTGATTGCAACAATGAGTAGTTTAAGATATAGAACGATAAAAAACAAGGTCTTTTTCTACACGACCTGTTTTCTGGCCTCTCTGACGGTAATCCCGTTATTCGCCATCATCTGGGAATTGATCAAAAAAGGCTACAAACAGATTAATTGGAACTTCTTCACGGAGAGCGCTCCAAGTACCTTAGACGCCATGCTAGCCAGAGGAACGGGAGACATTATTCCGGGCGGAATTGCAAACGGAATTACCGGTACGTTACTCATGGTTGTCCTAGCTGCGATTATTGCTATCCCTATCGGAATTATGGTCGGAATTCATCTCTCGGAACACCCGAAGACCAAATTTTCGAACATCACTCGTTTCTTGACAGATCTGATTCAAGGTAGCCCTTCCATCGTAATCGGTATTATCGCTTATGCTTGGGTCGTGAAACCCCTAGGTAGTTATTCCGCTCTTGCGGGAAGTGTCGCCCTTAGTATCATGATGCTCCCGTTAATCGTGCGTTCCACGGAAGAGACGTTAAAGATGCTCCCGGGAAGTTTAAAAGAGGCCGGACTTGCATTAGGAGCCTCCTACACCAGTGTCATTCTGAAAGTATTGTTACCCGCAGCCTTCGGGGGATTGTTCACGGGTATTTTGCTGGCTATTTCCCGGGTTATGGGAGAAACCGCCCCCTTGATGTTAACAGCCTTGGGTAGCACCGCTATCAACTGGGACGTGCTGAAACCCACGAGTGCGGTTCCCTTGTTGATCTGGGAATTTTACAATGACCCGAACCTGATCGACATGATCTGGAGCTCCTCCCTCTTCCTGTTAATGTTAATTCTAGCCCTCAATATTATAGCAAAACAAATTGCCAAAAAATGGAGAGTTCAATAATTTATGATTTTTGATTTAGAGATTTAAGAATCTCAATAATCGTAAATCACAAATCTAAAATCCAAAATCAATATGGTTATCACAAATCCTATATTACAACTTAAAAAAGTTTCCATTTCGTACACCCCGGGAAAAAATGCGGTAGAAGAAGTTAGCGCAGATATTGCAGAAAAGAAAATCACGGCTATCATGGGTCCCTCCGGATGTGGAAAGAGTACCTTGTTACGGGCAATCAACCGGATGCACGAATTGTACCCGGATATCAAGACCACGGGGGAGATTCTCCTGAACAGGAAAAATATATTAAAGACAAACCCCATGGAAGTACGACGCATGGCGGGAATGGTATTCCAACGCCCGAATCCGTTCCCCACGATGAGCATTTATGACAACGTGATCGCCGGGTATAAATTGAACGGGATTTCTCTTCCCAAGCAGGAAAAAGACCAATTAGTAGAAGAAAGCCTTAAAAACGTGGGATTATGGGACGAAGTAAAAGACTCCCTATTCAAGAAAGGAACCTTCCTTTCCGGTGGTCAACAGCAACGGTTATGCATTGCCCGGGCTCTTGCACTAAAACCGAAGGTTTTACTAATGGATGAACCGACCTCAGCCTTGGACCCGATTGCCACCAATCGAATTGAAGAGTTGTTGCTGGATCTGAAAAATGAATTCACAATCTTGATTGTCACACATAATATGTCACAGGCAGCCCGTATATCGGATTACTCTATGTTCATGTACCTCGGTCATTTAATCGAATATGACGAAACTCAGAAGATGTTCACAAACCCAAGTGACAAACGCACGGAAGAGTACTTGACAGGACAATTTGGATAAAGTAATTTTTGATTTATGATTTTAGATTCAGTGATTTCCATCGCACGGGGCTTTTTTGATTTCATTTTAAATTCCTCTAAACTTTTATCTTTTTAGTTTATAACTTTTAACTTACAACGCATGACTACCATAAGAGAAAAATATCTGGAAAAGATTAAAGAAGACTTTGAAGTCTTATCCACCATCGTACTGCAACAGATGGAACTCGTTATCACCGCAACCCACGACAATAAAGACGGTGAATTATACACGAAGATCGAACATAATGAAGTTATCATTGACGGTCTGGAAGTAAAAATCAGGGACGAAGTCATCAACTCCATCGTACTTTACTGCCCCAGAGCCAGTGATTGCCGAAAGATTATGTCCTATCATGATATGACAGCCTATTTGGAACGCATCGGAGACCTGTTGCTCAATATTGCCGACTTCCTCCGGGAAGTTGAATTACAGGGTTCCCTTTACGCATCTTTCCACCCGACCATTTTATTACAATTGGAAACGGTAAAAAAAATGACACAAAATGCTATCTTTGCCTTTACGTGTGAAGACGAGAATTTGGCAAAAGAGATTATCCGTACGGATGACCTCGTGGACAACAACCACAAAGAAATCATTCACAGGATACCTCTTCACTTTGTCGGCAAAACGATCAAAGATCAAAATATGCTGGATGCCCTTTCCCTTAGTGGAATGTCATACAACATTGAACGAATCGGGGACAACGCCACAAACATTGCTGAAGCTGCCATTTACTTGATGGAAGGAAAGAATGCGAAACATATTCATAACAACTAAACTTTAGAGCAATGGATAAACAACGGATACTCGTGGTTGACGATGAAGAGGACCTGAGAGAAATTTTAAAATTCAACTTGGAGAGCGAAGGTTACCTGGTCGACACCGCCCCCTCCGCAGAAGAGGCTCTAAAAATGCTGACCGAGGAATATGATCTAATCTTACTGGACGTGATGATGGGAGGAATGTCAGGGTTCAAGATGGCGGAAAAACTTCGGAAAGATTTTCACAACTCTACCCCGATCATCTTTTTGACGGCTAAAGACACGGAAAATGATATGCTCACCGGTTTCAATATCGGGGGCGACGATTATATATCCAAACCTTTCTCGATCAAGGAAGTTTCGGCAAGAGTAAAAGCTGTCTTGAAAAGAGCAGGTTCGTTGAATGCTGCCAATAAAAAACAAGTGATCGATATAGGCGAGATGCACATCGATTTAAGTACAAAATGTGTCTCCATCCACGACCGGCTCATCCCGATTACCAAAAAGGAATTTGAAATATTAAACATGCTGGCACAATCTCCCGGAAAAATATTCTCCCGTGAAGACATTCTCAATAAAGTATGGAGTGACGACAGCTACGTGCTTGAACGTACCGTCGACGTGCACATCACCCGACTGAGAAAAAAACTGGGCGAACAGGGGAAACACATCGCAAATCGTTCCGGGTACGGCTATTGCGTGGAACTCTAAACGTTAATACAAAAACTATTTCCAATGAAATTATCCTATAAACAGAAGTTGTTCATTTACTTCTTCATTGTATTCGCCGCCTTCACGGTTGTCATTACCTTTTTCCAACAGAACCGGGAAAAAGCCTACAAAACGGAGACCTTGCGCACCACACTGGACGATTATTCCGACATCATCGCCCGCTATGTTCAACAATATCATCTGATAAACAACGGGCAAATGGATTCTTTAAAGAATGTACTTGTACTTATGCCCTCCAACTTACGATTAACCATAGTAGATCATGATGGTAAAGTCCTTTATGACAATAGTCTCGACAAGGAACAAGGGATCGAAAACCATTTACTGCGCCCGGAAATCCAGACGGCATTAATCCAAAAAACAGGAACTGCCATCCGGCTTTCTAAAAGTACCAAGGTCGAGTACTATTATTTTGCCAAAGACTACATGAATTATTTTATCCGGGTGGCTCTCCCTTACG
>DYVS01000248.1:0-24705 GCA_020743075.1 Butyricimonas virosa
ATAACCCTTTCGTCCAAATGATCACGGACAAATATAAAACATTCTTTCCAACAAACAAAACCCTATATAGTGGATAAAATTTATAGACCAATAAAGAATGTGAAGTTAATCCTAGAACGGGAAAAAGTTGAAAAATTTAGTAGATACTTAAAGCTGACTAATCTGTAAGCTACAAATTAGTCAGTCAATAATAATCTAACACAATCAGACAAGGGCCGATCGAACAATCATCTATTAATATGCTGATCAATATACTCTATAATCTTGGAAGAAGAAGGTCTAGGAGACCCTAAGGAAATAATTTTTCCTTTCTTATCGAAAAACAGAAAACGAGGAATCCCATCAATATCATATTCTTGACATAGAGTCGACTGGAAATTATCCGGACAAATAAATTGCTTCCACTCCGGCTTATCTTCTGTCAGTTTCTTTTTCCATTTCTTTTGGTTCTCATCTAACGAGATGCTCAAGAATTCAATCTTTTTATTCTTGGCATAATGTTTTACCAATTTCTCCATATAAGGAATCTCCATGCAACATGGTCCGCACCAAGTAGCCCACACGTCAATATAAACAGCTTTCCCTTTAAAATCAGACAATCGGTATTTTTTCCCATTAACATCTGTCATCTCAAAATCAATAGCCGGTGCGCCGGGCATCATGTTTATATAGTGATCATACACTTTCTGCATCTCGGCATGCACAACGGTATCCGTGGAAACCTGTTTGTACAACCCAAACACTTCGGTCATATCTTTAGGAGCCTGTTTCAAATAATTATCAATAAAATCATTTGCCATATCATTAACGATTTCCTGGTTCGTGAATATTTGAGTCAAGGTATTCAAATAATACATGGCTCTATTTTGTTCTTTTCCTGCCGGATGACGTTGAAGATACCAGCGAACATATCTCTCGGCCATCTCCATATTATCCGGATCATTCCGGTCGAATGCCTCTACCCAACGAACAAAATCAGCGTCTTCCCGGGGTTTTGACCAAGCATGACGAAATAAATTCGCGGGGATTGATTGGTCAATCATGTCCACCATCATCCTTTTAAAAGCCGGACTTTTCACTTTCATCAAGTCGGACTTAACTTGATCGACGTTTTCTAAATAACCTTCTCGATAATCGGCAAAACTCATGGTATCCAAACGTTCAAAAGGCCATGATTCATATTCCCAACCATCACTATCTCTCATAAAATGATAGCAATCGGCATTATCTCCCGTGTAGGTAACATCCGGAACATAGATATCACTCTCCTCATATTTTTCGGTATGGAAAGAAATGTCAAGGTCCGCGTCCATTCCGCTCTCAAGGAAAAGATCCACCGAACAACCATAATTTTCAAATACCAGAAAAGCCCGGGACGGCTCATCAATTTTCACGTCATAGACAAATACTCCCGCATCGCTTACTTGAAGCGTGTCCACTTTCATTTCCTGCCCCACGTAATAAATTACCATCACGTCACCCCCGGTAAAATCCTTGATCTTCCCCCGAATTTGACCGTCGTTCATACCTTTTGCCATCCCGCTAACTCCCACAAACAGGAAGAAGGAGCATAATATCATAAATAAATTTTTCATCATCATATTCAATTTAAATGTTTTTCTAATAATTCAACACACTCCGGTTCAGAAGGACGAACAAACGAATAAGCAATAAAACGTCTCTCCTGATCTAACAGCATAAAATGAGGGATCCCGACAATCCGGTACTCTTTTTCCAGAAAATCATTGGTCTTTTTATCCACGATGTATTGTTCCCAAGCCGGCTTCTCCTTCTCTAAAAACTTTTTCCAAGTATTCGTGTTATTATCCACCGCCACGCTGATAATCTCAATCCGGTTGTCCTTTTTAAAATACTCCTTCAATTTCGCCATATAAGGCAACTCTTCACGACAAGGAGCGCACCACGTGGCCCAGACGTCAACCAAAAGAACTTTCCCCTTAAAATCTGATAACCTGCACTTTTCCCCGGTCACTCCCATCATTTCAAAATCCGGAGCCACGCTCCCTTTCATCAAATTTCCATTCACACGGACATATTCTTTATATTCTTCACCAACTTCCCTCTTCAAATTCTCGTCCGTACACAAGGTATTATATAACTCATAGGCCTCTTGTAAACTTAACGCCACGGATTGATTCAAGTATTTTCGGAACATGGAAGTCAGGTGGTAATTTTTCATCGCCCGGTCAGTTATCAATCGCCCAACCAGCTCTAGGCTTTTCCTCGGGTAATCGCTCCAGTCCCGGCTTGTATCCTGACTTAAATGCCAACCGATCACGTACTCTAAAAGTTCCTCGCTACAAGTCAACGAATCGTTAAGATTAATTGTCGCCACGAACGTAGGAAAATCCGGATCATCCACATTCTCCCGTGAACCGGAGCAATACCATGAAACCCGACGGACCTGAAAACAGAGATAAGCCTGCCGGGCCAAACGTTCCCGGACATCCTGATCTTTAATCCGGTTCGCTAAAGCTTGTAATTGCTTTTCTTTTTCGTCTGTTCTTAATTTGAAATCCTTGAATGCGAGAGTTGTTACCTCCGGAGAATACCATTCTCGTGAATCTTCAATTGCGTACAAAGCGGCCAAATACTCGTTCTCCCTTTCCCTGTCACCGGAAAAAACGCACTCCACCACTTGTTCCGGCAACAAAGTTATCTCAACATTCACCTGATCACCCCCCGACAAAAATAACGGAACTCCCGGACGATAACCCTTCACGAACAACTCGTACACCTCCCCCTTTTGAGGAACAACGGGAATATACTGAAATTCCCCTTTTTCGTTCACTTTCAGCGTGTCTCGTTTCAGGCTTCCCTGAACAGCGATTCTAACCAAAGCGCCATCATAATTCTTGATCACGCCTTTTAACGTCGTTTGATGGCTTGATTGACAAGCCATACAAACGATCAATATCACTAGAATATACAAACGATTCATCTTATTTCTTATATTCAAAATCGACAACTTTACCACACACGTTACTAAAGTGGTTTTCCTCTTCCAAACTCCCGTTACTATTCATTTTCAAATAATAAATAGAACCGGATTTCGCTTTCCCGGAACCGTCACTTACCCCCACGTACAAACGATCCGGGTTTTCGGAACGGTCGAACTCGATATAATCTATCGTGCATCCATCCTCAAACCCGTCGTAAGTAGCCAGCACGTTCCCGGTTACAGTACTCACGCATACCACTTTATCCTGATAACCATAATAAAGGAAATCAACATCTTTAGAGGAAACAGCAAAACAGGTAGCCCCCGCGATACCGGCCTGGTTCAAATCGACTTTCCGAATCGGAATAACCCGAATATAAGAATCGTAAGACTCATCATCGTATTCCACTCTCTTCTGGGCCGCGATCACGAAACGATGTCCATCAGCATCCTCCATCACCGCCCGCACGTTATCCTCGAAAGCCGCCCCATAAACCATCGTGGACTCCATCTCTGCCGGATTGAAAACACCTGACGCCGGTTCCACGGAAATCATTGCCCCGTAATTATTGTATATAAATCGTTTACCTTTTTGATCATAGAAAAAAGGATCATTCGACTCGTAGATGGAAAATGGTGCCGCCTCATAATCTCCCTTTACCTGCGGATCATATTTAACAAACATATCCTCAACAAAAGAAAGATAACGATTATATACTCTTCCATTTATAATGACATATTCGTCGAACCCATACATATTTTTACACAGACACTCCATCACGCAAGGATCCGGAGCAAAATAAAACATCTCGGAGAAGTCCATCATATAAGAAAAATCCGTAGGCTCTATCGCCTTTGATCCATCACCTGTTGATATGACAACCAATCCTTTGGTAAACTCGCCCTCGCCCGTGTAAAAAATTCCCCGGGGAGACCTTCCGGCTATTTCCCCGTTCACTTTCTCGTAAGCATCTTCCGTGACCGTATTCACAACATTGATAAATGTCACGTTAGCATTACCTTCCACCTCGCTCAATGCCATCAATCCCTTGGAATAGGAATTGACAATCGTCAGGTCCGTTCGCGTGGAATAGAAAACTCCGGTTTCCTTGTCTGTTACAATGTATCTCATCGAGTACTCCCCAGTAACAGATTCGACTTCAACATCCAAATCCTTTTTGAAAGAAAGCGTATCCGGGTCCGCGGTATTATTTACTCGCCAGATATACCACAAATACTCGTAACGATCCTCCGAAAATCCATCTTTCACGGTTATTGTCACCGGGATTTTCAAGGATGAGAATTGTTCCACGGTATAGTCTTTCTCTATCCCTTGAACAACTAAATCATTCAACGGGATATAATCATAATCTCCTTTATCTTCCGTACAGGCACCCACGCAAAGTACCAGAATACTCCATATAATTAGTTGAATCTTTTTCATCATTTTACATGTTAATTTTATAACCAAGGTTCGATAGCAAGGCCATTCTCGTCTAAGATCGGATAATTTTCATAGAAAAAGTTATCCATGTATTTTCCATAAGCCTGCCAAGCCTCATAATTATTTCTATACTCGTCAAGGGTCTGTGGGAAATCCATCCCAAGCTCCCGGATGCAATATTCATGTTTTACCCTAGAATAAGGTCCAAAAACATAATCCATGTACATATCTTCCCAGTAATAAGGACGTGTCAGGACATTGGAAATAATCACCCGTACCGTTGCACGGGCTGTAAGCCCCAGTTCCAAGTCATCCGAAGGTTCCAAGTCCAGAACTAACTGAAAAGCCTCTTCCTCCAAACGAGGATCTTTATTATACAAGACGACGGGTATATTCATACTAAAAGCCTCCGCCGGAAGAATATACTCTTCCTCCAACGCCGCATAATGTATCCCTTCTTGAGCCGTCGTCTTTCCCGAATTAACAACCACCCGAACATGACGTTCGTAATTCACGGTCTCCCCCATCAGGTTGACCTGTACGTTCAAAGTCTGCGAATCACCGTCTTTCCCCGCAAAAGAGTACACGATACTATCCCTCGTATCACTCCATGAACTCGGATTTACCTGAAAATAAACAGCCCCATTACTATCGAAATCTGTTTTATCATTCTCTTGACAAGCAACCAACCCGACCAATAATCCTAGAATTATATAATATAGCTTTTTCATAGTATCCATTTTATTGAATATTACCAAATTCCAATTCATTATCCGGCATCGGGAATACATACGTTGCCCGATTCATCGTTTGTGCCGTGAAAGGAATTGTTATCATGTTTTGTCGTTTATAGAAATAAAAGAGCTGCCCCTCCGCGATAAATTCTTTTTGGTATTCTTTCCGGAGTTCTTCCGATAAATTGGCATCAGCCGGTAAAGGATTTCCCGCATATCCCCGGAAACCACGCAATGTTTCAAGAAAACGTATATCCCCGGAAGCCTCTGCCGCGATCAAGTACATTTCCGACAATTTCAACAACGGAATCCGGTTACCCGAGATATACTTGATCACGTACTCCGTTTTGGAACCCGAAGGAATATCGAACAATCGCTTACTCCGTACATCAAGATCCAATCCTGTTCCTCCAAAGATTCCCAATTTTCGTTCTTCCCCGACAACACAGGCATAAGTTGCCAGATCTTTAAAATACAAGTCTGAACGCCCTTTTTTCAAATCGTAAACGTAAAGGGAGGTGATATACTCATGCCGTCCTACACTCTCAACAAAAGTATATTTAGAGGGTTCGTCCTGTAAAATCTTATCCGTGACACAGGCAAAACGTCCCGAATGGATCACCTCTTCGGCACACGCCAAAGCGTTCGTCATGTCCTCCTTGTACAAGTACACCCGGGCCATCAAAGCCGTCACCCCATAATAGTTGAAACGGGATTTACGATACAACCAGAACCCGTCATCCGTGACATAATCATCCGCCGAGTACTCGTCCTCCTCTTCGTACTCTCCAAACGACGGGCCGATCGGATCCACCGGACGCAATAACTCTTGCGCTTTCTTTAAATCTCCTAGAATCAAATCCAACGTCGCAGCAACGGTTGATCGCATCACGACCTGATTGGTCGCCTCCTTCACGTAAGGAATCCCCGGATCGTTCGCTCCCATCTTATAAGAAGGTGCGAATCCCCGCAAAAGGTCAAAATGCAAGAAAGCCCGTAATGCCAAAGCCTCTCCCTCAACCAAGGGACGGACCTTTTCACTCAAAACACCTCCGTGTTTAGAGATGTTTTGTAATAGATAATTACAATTCGCAATCGCGTAGTAATTAGAACTCCAAAGTGTGTCCACCACTTTTTTTATAGTTTCATCTTGATAATCATATACTAGCGCTTTATTATAATCGTACACGACCGATGAATAGGTCTGTGACAATATGTCCAAGAATCCCATCGTGGAGTTCCCTCCATAAGTATCCGTACGTCCCATCAAGGCATATATACCAATCAACGCATCCCGAAATCCCGACTCCGACGTGAAAAGATCATCTTCCTTCACTTGAGATTTAGGACGTACATCCAGCCAATCGCTACATCCCATGCAAAATAACAACACTAGTAATGCAGCATATCTAAATATCTTCTTCATAACATCCATTTTTTCATTTCGTTAAAACCTGACTTGCAAACCGATACTAAAATTACGGGCAAAAGGATAGTCTATTCCCCTTTCCTGTTTTACAGAGGAAGCATGGAACACGTCATTCATATAAAACATCGCTTTCAAGCGCTTAATTCCCAATCGTTTCAAACGGGCCACGCCAAATTCGTATGCCACATTCAAAGTCGCCAGTTCCAAATAATTATAATCCTCAACGAAACGGGATGTCGGACGGGTGACATAGCCGACATTCATCCCGTCATAAGTCTCCGAGAATGCCGCGAAACGTACCTTATCACCCGGTTTTTGCCAACGTTCTTCGAAAGCCCGGCGATCCACGTTATAACGCAAATCCACGTCCTGCACCTTATCCACTAACGTTTGATTATACATTTGCCCCCCAATTCGATACCGGAAAGTCATGTTCAACGACAGGCCTTTCCATGTAAAATTTGTACCGAAAGTTCCTTCTACATCCGAATCCGTACACCCGCCAATGACATAATTGGCTGTTGACCATTCCGACACGATGTCGCCATTCCGGGCTTTAAATATTTCATTACCGGTAGCCGGATCGATTCCCAACGATTGGTTCACCCAGATAGAATTCATGGAAGCTCCTTCCATGTAACGAACCCTCGGACGATTCACGCCATCCTTCTGTTCTCCCGTTGCTGTCAACTCATCCTGTGTTTCGTTGTAAGCCCGCAAGGCATTTGAAATCTTCAACAATTTATTCTTATTATGAATCGCAGACCCATTCACGCTCCAATAAAGAGAGTTTTTCTGATTTTTCAAAATAGCCACCTTCAGGTTTAACTCCCATCCCCGGTTTTCCACTTCTCCCAGATTATCCATGTAAGAAGAAAAGCCTAAAGACGGTGGCAAGGTTACGGCCGTTAACACATCCTTGGAAGTCTTGATATAATAATCTGCGGACAAATCAATCCGATCGCCCCACAGGGTCAAATCCACACCATAATTCTGTTGTAACGTACGTTGCCATGAAAGATCCCGGTTTCCCATCGCCATCACGATCGCCCCCACGGCGTAGTGATAACGTTCCCCAGTCAAGTACTCGTAAGTTGTTATCGCCTGATACGGGTCATAATTCTGACTTCCGGTCAACCCGTACGAACCCCTGATCTTTAATTGTTGCAGCCAATTCACATTCTTCAGAAATTTCTCATGATGCAAATTCCATCCCAAACCTGCCGACCAGAAAGGCGCCCAACGGTTATCCGAACCAAACTGGGAAGAGGCATCCTCACGGAAAGAAAGATCCACCAAGAAACGCTCGTCATAACTATAATTCAAATTCCCGAGAAAGCCGACCAAACGAGAGGTATATTCATCCCCCTCCGGAGAACCCGATTTCTCGTATTGAGTGGCAAAACTGATGTAGTCCAGATTTTCATTCGGAAAACCTTCCGTCCTCACGGTAAATGATTTTGTCTGGTTTTGCTGCACATTCCATCCCAGATTTGAATTAATCACATGTTTCTGATGCCGCCAGAAATAGCTCAAAACGACACTGGCATCATAACTGAAATTATCTCCCCTCGAAGCCGTGTAGGATCCCCGACGATCAAAATCATCCCCGGTATATTCCGCAAAATCAGTATGCTTGGCAGGTTTAAACACATCCTCGAATGTATTTTGAAGCGTAAAAGAGAAACTGCCCTTCAAACGTAATCCTTCCAAAATATACCAATCGATCCCGAACAAATTCGTCAAATCATTATACCCGGACTCGTCCGTCACGTTTAAAGTCGCGTTATACAAAGGGTTATAAATAAACAAACTTCGAACTGTCGGATGCCAACGATCATCCTGATCCACCGTGTAAATCAAATTACCCTCTTCATCCTTGTATTTCACGTAAGGATTCATTTTCGTGTATTCACTGAAACTTCCATAAGGAGAGTTCTTTGCCTTTACCCGGGAATAATTCAACTGATTCCTAAAAGTCAATCCTTTATAGATATATTGTAATTCCATCCCCAACCCGATACGTTCACGCCCGGACTCCTTCATCACACCGGGAGTATTATTATAATTCACCTCCATCGCGTAACGGATATAATCGTTTCCCCCATCCAATCGCAAAGAGTGTTTATGAGCAAGCGTCACGTTATTCAACGGTTTGTCCAACCAATAGGTATTTACACCTTCCCGGACATTAGCTAAACGCTGATTATAAGCCTCATCCATGTACACCTTATCGGAGAATTTATCCTGAGTATAATGAAGTCGTTTGGAAATATCATACATTCCTGACAATACTTCCAAGTTCAGTTTCTCTTCGGCATTACACAAATTATAGTCCGTCAGATCAGCCGCATAAAAAGTCATATCCCCATTATAACTTACCGACATCTTCCCACCGGCAGGAGCCACCGTCGTGATAACCACCACCCCGTTCGAGGCCCGAGAACCGTAGATAGCCGTGGCCGCAGCATCTTTCAATAACGTGATCGTGGCCACCCGATAAGGATCCATATCAAACACTTTCTCCGCGGTAGTTTCAAACCCGTCAACAATAAATACCGGCATATTGGGATTCCCAGAATACTCGTCCCGAACCCCGCTAATACTCCCAGCTCCCCGGATCTGAAAATCAGGAATGGTATTCGGATTCGAACCCATCTGGTTATTAGCAAGCTTCACAAACGAAGGATCAATATTTTGTAAGGCACTCAGGATATTCTGATTTCCACCCTGTTGTAATTCTTCTGCCGTAATTGTACGTGCAGCTCCGGTAAAACTATTTTTTGCCTGAGTATAATATCCCGTTACGATCACGTCATCCAACTCGCTCACGACATCCTTCATCACAACATTAATCCCGGTCTGTTTACCAACCACCACCTCTTTCGTCTCCATGCCGACCATGGTGAAAACCAATGTATGATTTTCTTTCCCCTCGGGTAATGTCAACGAATATTTTCCGTCCATATCGGTAGCCGTCCCTAGTTGAGTTCCTTTCACGATCACGGTCACCCCCGGTAAAACTTCCCCTTTCTCATCCGTCACCCGGCCGGTAATCTTGATTTCCTTTTTCTGTTGATTCAGGGCAATCTTACGGACAATCACGATCTTATCGACAATCTCGTAATCAAAACCATTCTGACGCAACACTTGATCCAAAACCTGTTTCAATGTCACGTCTTTCAATTCGACATTCTTCACTTTGAGATTTCCCAAACTTTCTCTACGATACACGAACTCGTAATCCGTGTTCGTCTTCAAATATTCCAGCACGTTTTCAAGCATCTCGTCATGGAATACCACATCCATTTTTTGTTCTTGCGAGTAACCCATGGCACTAACAGAACCAAACGCAACAAGCAAAATAAGAACTTTCAATGTCATAACTAACAGAATTTTTCGCAATCTTCTCACAAGAAGACTACAAGTCATACTCCTTTTTTTCATACATTTGTAAAGTATTACATTAAACATTCATCTGCGACCAACAGATGTTTGATAAAGGGGGAATCTACCAAATTCCCCTTTTTTATTTATTGATAAACAGTTACTATTTGATTTTTCACGTTAAACTTTACCTCACCCGTTTTCTCCAATATATTCAATACCGACTCGAAAGAAGCATAACGAGGAATCTTTCCTTTAAATGTAGCCTCTTTCAAAGACATATTTTGATAAAAAACCGTGAAATCATACCAACGAGCCAGTTTCGACATGATCTCCTCCAAGGTATGATTCTCTAACACGAACATCCCGTTTCGCCAGCTTATTACCTCCGCCACGTTTACCTTTCGGGTGTACATTTTTTCATCATTTACCACGGATTGCATCCCCGGGTTAAGAATCACGGTCTGCCCATCGGCATCCACCTTCACTTTCCCACTGACCAAAGTGGTATACGTGTTCCTCTCTCCCGGATAGGCATCCACGTTAAACTCAGTTCCTAATACCTCCACAGTCTGTTTTTTCACGACAACACGGAAAGGCTTTTTCTCATCTTTCGTCACTTTAAAATATCCCTCTCCCTCTAATTCCACCTCTCGTGCATCATTTCCAAAAGTAACCGGATATTTCAATTTAGAATCAGCATTCAACCAAACGTGAGTTCCATCCGACAAAATCAAATCGAATTCTGCTCCTTTTGGAACTTCAATAGTATTATAAGCTAATTGTGTAACTTGTGACAAATTCTCTGCCGAATAGGACAACGTTGATTCCCCGGCTTTCTTTACTAAAACTCCAGCCTCTTCAAAATTCCCCTTCAAACTATCCAACAACATTGTCGTCCCATTATCTAACCTTAACACGGGACGCTGTGGTTTCATCAAAGCAATTGCAACCTGTTCCTTTACAGTTTTTTCTGTTTCTCTATCGAACAAATATAAGCTACTCAACACAACCATAACAAATACTGCCGCCACACTTCCCCAACGTAGAACCTGTAATCTCAACTTCTTCTTACGTTGGAACTGTACTCGCTTTTCCATATCCAACAATGCCTTCCGACGGCCTATTCTTTGGTAACTTTTAAAACTGGCCTCTAGAAATTCTCCATCTTGCCAACGATCATACAACAACTTATTTTCCGAAGAAGCTTCTCTCCATTCTTCCAATTCCCGAAGTTCCTTCTCGGAAAGTTGTCCGACCCGCTGTCGGGCAAGTAATCCGGCTATTCGAAACCATTTTTCACTCCCACACATCATCATACGGTTATTTTTTAAATTTCCCCTATAACGCAACACCCCTCAAAAGGGGCAATAAAAAATTGAAGTTTTTTCAAAATAATTTCTACAAACCTGAAAATAAGAACAAAAATAAAGAAGACTCTAGTTTTTTGCGCAAGAAATCTAAGGCACTCGCCTTGTATTTTTTCACCGAACTATCGGATAAACCCAGTTTTTCCGCAATCTCCACATTCTTTAACCCTTCCATAAAGCTCATTTCAAAAACAATTTTTGCTTTCTCCGGCAACTCCTCGATGGCACTATACAACAATGTCTGAGCCTCTTGATCAATGACCGAATTGGCAAAACAAGATGCATCTTCTAACTCCCGGACGTATCGTTCCCGGGCTGAATTTTTCCGGTGAATACTGATGATATCATTTTTGATCGCCATATAAAGAAAAGCCTTGAACGTGTACACGGAATCAAACTTATTCCTTCTTTCCCAAGCACTAAAAATGGCATTTTGCACACAATCCTCTGCTAGAAACTCGCTTTCCTCTCCCAAATACTTGATGGCATACAAGATTAATCCCGGATAAACATTCCGGTACAGTAAATCCAGCTTCCCTTTCTGAAAATCAATTAATATCTGGGCATTCCAATTCACTCGTCAAGTTTTACCGTGTAAACTTACATAAAAATATTCGATTTCTTACTTCTATAAAGAGAAACAAGAATAGTAATTGGAGTAATATTTATTGACTGATTATTTTGTAACTTACAAAACAATCAGTCGCATCATTTTCATTTAAACCAATCCCGTTTCAACCATGCCTCGAATAAAGGATCCTGAAACGTAATTTCATTACCTTGCAAATCAATCACTTCCCGTTCCATGAGAGCCTGCTTTATTCTAACCACGTTTCCAGAAGTACCGATCCGATAAGCCTGTAATGTTTGTTTTGAACTTAATTGTTTCTCCCCTGCTATTAGTGCCTTCAAAAAACCAAGTTGGGCATTACTAAACGTTTCCATACTATTCAGAAAAAGTAAACTTAACTGATCAATCAATCCATTATACGCCTCCTTAACAATAGATGGCACCACTAATTTCTCTGTCCTAAGCCACACCTGTTGAGCTAGTTGCTGCACATAATACGGATGATTGTCCACCAATTCCACCAATAATTGAACTTCATCCCGTTCAATGACCTTATTAGCCATCTGAAATTTTTGCCGGATAAACGGGATCCATTCTTCCGTTTCTATTTTTTGAAGAAACATTAAGTCCCCAAATTTATAAAAGGGCATAGAAACATTCGCAAACACATCCATCAGCATGTGCCGCTTACTACCAAACAAACAATAAGCGACATGTGAATGCCGCTGCCAATGTGCCCTTAACTTCTTTTGAAACGCCAAAGAATCCCCGAAATTAGCCACGTTCTGAAATTCATCAATACAAATAATTAAACGAATATTTTTAGATACAGCCAAAGCCTCTGCCAAGTCTAAAATATCATCCGGATTACGTTTCAATTCCTCCAAACCAATCCCAAAGGATAATTCACTCTCCACATCAGCCGTAAAAGAAATCCGGGGAATCAAGCGAGCAAGGAAGTTTTTGGCATTTACCGCTATTTCTTCCCACTTAGAAGATACTGATGTTAAAACTTCTTTCGCTAGTAACGTATAAAACTCTTCCTCTTCCCTCACATTAAAAAGATCAATCATGCATAATTTCACATTTTCTTCAGACATTAAGAGTTGTTTAGCTGCATGTATCACTAACGATGATTTTCCCCAACGACGAGGAGAAATAATAATCGTGTTTGTCAAACTTCTGAAATTCTGTAGCAAACGTTCTGTTTCCACTCGTCGATCAGTGAAATTTTGATCTGTAGCTATTTTCCCAAAAACAAAAGGCGTTTCCATATCTCTTTATTCGTTTATTCCAGAACAAATATAACTGATTAATTTGTAAGTTACAAAATAGTCAGTTCAAAAAAAAAATGCAATATGAATAAACGATTTAGCTGAATAACTCACGACAAATATCTCCCACCCGGGAAACAAATCTTACTTTTATATGTGCAGGGACTTTTGTCAGCGCTTTCTTGTTTCCCGCCGGAACAAATATTTGCTGGAAACCGAGTTTTTCAGCCTCTAGTACCCGTTGCTCGATACGACTCACAGCACGAATCTCTCCCGATAAACCGACTTCCCCGGCAAACACGGTATTCGTGGGGATCGGGGCATCTATATTTGAAGAAAGAACCGCCATCACAACCCCTAAATCCAAAGCCGGGTCACTTACCCGTATTCCTCCGGCAATATTCAAGAACACATCCTTCGCCGCCAACCGGAAACCCACACGTTTTTCCAACACGGCAAGCAACATATTCAACCGTCGCGTGTCAAAGCCCGTTGCAGACCGCTGAGGCGTCCCGTAAGCTGCCGTGCTAACCAAGGCCTGCACTTCCAATAAAATCGTTCTAACACCCTCCATAGTGGCAGAAACAGCGACCCCACTTAAATCCTGATCATGGTTGGATAACAACAACTCGGAAGGATTGGCCACCTGTCGCAAACCGGATTGTAACATCTCGTAGATACCAATCTCGGAAGTTGAACCGAAACGGTTCTTCATAGACCGCAGGATTCGATACATGTGTTGCTGATCTCCTTCAAATTGCAATACAGTATCCACCATGTGTTCCAGAATCTTCGGGCCGGCCAACTGACCGTCTTTCGTGATATGCCCGATCAAAATAGTCGTAATCGTATTTTCTTTCGAATAACGCAACAACACGTTGGTACACTCCCGGATTTGTGATAAACTCCCCGGAATAGCATCCACACTCTCTGTTGCCAGCGTTTGTATAGAGTCAATAATCAATAATTTCGGTTCAAGCGCACGGGAATGTTCTAGTACCGTTTCCAACGAATTTCCCGAAAGAAACAAACAATCGTCATTCTCCGCCCCCAGCCTTTGTGCCCGCATCTTAATCTGTGACACACTCTCCTCCCCGGAAACATACAACACCTTCCCACAGCGATTATGTAAGGCAAATTGCAATACTAATGTCGATTTACCGATACCCGGTTCTCCTCCCAGTAGAATCATAGACCCCGGCACGATGCCACCTCCCAACACCCGGTTCAGCTCCCCGTCCCCGGTATCCATACGCTCATCGGCATTCGCCTTCACTTCCGACAACTTCAAAGGCCGTGAGGAACTGGCCCCCACTATAGAAGCTACCCGGTTTCCTTTGGTAGAAACCTCCACCTCTTCTACAAAACTATTCCATTCCCCACAAGTAGAGCATTTTCCCACCCACTTGGACTCCTTCGCCCCACAATTCTGACAAACGTACACGGTTTTTGTTTTAGCCATACAATTGAAAATTGATAATCAAAGCACCTATTGCCGTTCCACTTCGAAGTAATTGTTTGGACAAAATAAACTCTTTTCGTTCCGCACATAAAAACTTGTACAAATTAACAACCCGTACTGCAAACCGAAAAGATTTATCTGCAACAACATTCACTTCTTTCATTTTCAATTCTCCATTTTCAATTAATCAAAGATTTCATCTGAAGAATCATAATCCATCATTCCCTCTCTATCCGCATCCCCACAATCAAGCACATGGTTTACTCCATTCGGTTTTTGGAAATCACTTTGCGGCACAGCAAGAGATTTATCCGCATATACTTTCTGCATAAACAAAGCCCAAATCGGGAGTGCCATGCTGGCTCCCTGCCCATTCGCCAAATTCTGGAAATGGATAGAACGGTCTTCCGCTCCTACCCAAACCCCTCCGGCAAGATCAGGCGTGATCCCGATAAACCAACCGTCAGAGTGATTCTGCGTCGTTCCGGTCTTTCCCCCGATTTGATTCTTAAAACCATACCGGAAACGCAAACGACGACCCGTTCCCTCATCCACAACTCCCTGCAACAAATTCGCCATCAAGAATGCCGTGTTTTCAGTAATCACCTCTCTGGATTCCGGGTAGAAATTAGCTAGCACGTTACCATACTTATCCTCTATTTTAGTCACCATCATCGGAGCATTATATACCCCTTTATTCGCATATATCGAGAACGCCCCGACCATCTCTTTCACGGAAACCTCGGAAGATCCCAAGAAAATAGCGGGAACCGGGTCTATATAACTCGTGATCCCCATTCGATGAGCCATCTGCACGACTGCCTCCGGGGTAAATTGCTTCAATACCCAGCCGGAAATATTATTCACAGAATTTGCCAATCCCCATTTCAAAGTCACCATCTCACCTTCCCGTTTATCCGTGGAATTGCGAGGCGTCCAGGTCGTCCCGTCCGGCAAAACAAACGTCTGTTGCACGTTCAACACTTGATCACAAGGTCCCAGTCCCTCCTGCATCGCCAACGTGTAAAGAATCGGTTTGATTGTTGAACCTATCTGCCGTTTTCCGGTACTCACCATATCATATTGAAAATAACGGTAATCCGGTCCTCCCACGTATGCTTTAATATGTCCCGAAGAAGGTTCCATCGCCATGAATCCGGCCCGGAAGAATGACTTATAATGCTTTAACGAATCCAACGGGCTCATCACGGTATCCCGTACACCTTTCCAAGTGAAAACAGACATCGGAATCGCTTTATCAAAAGATTTTTTTATCTCTTGGAAACTTTTACCCGTCTTATTCATTGACCGATAACGCTCGGTACGACGAATAGAAGTGTTTAAAATATCATTGATCTCAGAAACCGTCAAATCATTCGAAAAAGGCGGATGAGCTTTTCTATTTCTCTCGGCCATAAACGCCGGTTGCAACGTACCACCCAGATGCTCCGTCACGGCCTCTTCCGCATATTTCTGCATACGGGAATCCAACGTCGTATAAATTTTTAACCCGTCCGTGTAGATATTATAATACGAACCGTCTGATTTCAGATTCTTGTTGCACCACCCGTACAGTGGATTCGTTTCCCACGCCAAAGAATCTACCGCATACTGGTCCTTACTCCACTTGCTATAATTCTTTTTATCCGGTTTGGATGCTGTCATGTATAACCGCAAATATTCCCGGAAATAGGTCGCAATACCCTCTTTATGATCCTCCTTATGGAAGTCCAATCCCAAAGGCAGCCCCCTCAATGAATCAAATTCAATCTGTGAAATCTTGTCATATTTCAACATCTGCCCCAACACCACGTTCCGGCGTCCTAACGTCTTCTCCGGCCTCCGTACCGGGTTGAAAAGCGAAGGATTCTTGGCCATTCCCACCAACATGGCGGCTTGTTCCACCTTCAAAGAATCGGGCGTTGTCGAGAAATAAATATTAGCAGCAGAATTAATACCGACCGCCAAGTTCAAGAAGTCAAACTTATTAAGATACATCGTGATAATCTCTTCCTTCGTGTAACTCTTCTCCAACTTCACCGCAATCACCCATTCCCGGAATTTACGCATGGCCAACTCCATGAAGTTCTGGTTCGCCTCCCGCGGGAACAACATTTTCGCCAATTGTTGCGTGATCGTACTTCCCCCCCCGGCAGAAGAATTTCCGGTCAACATACCTTGTGCCACCCGGAACAACCCCCGCACGTCAATACCGCTATGATCATAGAAACGTACGTCCTCCGTGGCAATCAACGCATCAATAACACTTTGGGGTATATCCTTATAGTCCATATACCGACGGTTCTCACTCCCCTCGAAATACTTTCCTAAAATCTTTCCGTCCTCGGAATAAATCTCCGTGGCAAATTTATTCTTGGGGTTCTCTAACTCCTCGAATGTGGGCATAAAACCTAATTTACCTGCCGAAACGAGATAAAAAAAGAAAAATACTCCCGCAACAAAAACAATAAACAGCCCCCAGAAAATGGCAAAATCTTTCCAATATCTTTTAAACATCACTTCTCGTTTTTATTTTAGCTTACAAAGTTAGAAAATTAAATTTATATCTCTACCAATCAAGAATAATCTCTCTTTGCACTTCCATAAAAACGATCAAAACTTCTTGACATTCTGAATACCGATAGGATATCGTCTGTCACTCATCTTCTTATATTTAATCTAATAGATAGCATATGTTTCACGAAATACAAAGCTTGAAAAACAAATGAAATACTCTATTAAACGGGAAGCATTTTCCTTTCATTCTCCAATCAAAGACACCCCTGAACGTCTTTGAAACGTCTTTGATTCGAAAGTGATACGTGTTTAATCCCTAAGTACACCCTATATTCAACGGATAATGCACGAATCCTATACAGATAACTAACTAATCTACACTTCATTCATTAAATTTGTAGAGGATGTCTCAAAACCAAATTTGAGACACCCTCTTAAAGCACGCACCTAATCTAACAAATATCTCGTTAAATTCTATTTATTCTTTTTTAGCAATTCTCCTATTTTCTCTCTTAATATATCTCCACTCAATCCTTTATCTACAATCATATTATCCTCATCCAAAATATAAGTGAAAGGGATTGTCTGTAAACAATAAGACTGTATCATTTCAGTATATTTTCCATCAAAATTAGTAATATGTTTCCATTCCGTTATACTATTCTCCATAATAGCTTTTCTCCACATAGCCTATCTCTTCTTAACCCTTACACAGGGACACTAACGCAACACCAATTCCACACAAACATAACACATACACTTCCCGATATTGATGTTGTGTACTTGCTATGTATATGCTATGTTCATGCTCTAGGGAAAGGGTAGCCCAACCATAAAGAAAGGAGGGACTAGGGAGCTAGTTCTAGACAATTACGTTCATTCACTCCAAAACCTCAATCTTAACCTTTACATCATTAGCAGTACATCCATCCGTTTTGAATTCTATGATCATCCCAGTATGAGTCCACATCGTCTGGAAATCCCGATCTTTCAGTTCTCCTGCTTTTAATGGAAACGAGCGACGGGAACGAATCCCACTAGTTTCACCGTCCTCTCTTATGGTCAAAATAGCATCACAATCCAAGGTACCTTTCACCGTGATATGTAATCTTTGAGGAGTTTCTGTTTCCGTGTTATAGACGAAAGTGGCTAATTGCTTATTATTAATAGTAAACGTCTGTTCCTCAACAACTCCACCGGATGATTGCATCCACATGACAACTCCCAATACCAACATGATTAAAATCGCAAAAACATATAGAATTCTTTTCAATTTCTTACTCGTCATAAGTACCTATTTTTGTTATCAATGATTATTACAAAACTAGCAATTTAAGGTCAAATACCCAAAAAATAATTATTAGTTCGCAAAACTGCAAGATGCATCTTGCAGTTTTATTTAATTATTGCTTGTTATATCATGCAATTTTTATTAGATTTGCAGAAATGACCTGAAAAACATCAATATATGGAAAATCTATTTAGAACATTTAGATTACTTTTGAACAACACCACAACAGATTTCATACGTTATCTACACGATCAAATTTCATGGAACAGCCGTCTGGTAGCTATACTTGGAGCAAGAGGAGTCGGCAAAACCACCTTGCTATTACAACATATAAAACTCCATGATAACATTAATGAAACTCTTTTTGTCACGGCAGATGACCTCTATTTTTCTACAAATACACTTTACGATCTTGCACTGAAATTTTATCAGCAAGGGGGAAAAAAGTTATATATTGACGAAATCCATAAATATCAAGCATGGTCCAGAGAGATTAAAAATATATATGATCAAATTCCCGAACTAAACGTAATATACACGGGTTCTTCTATTCTTGATCTGGAACAAGGAGGAGCCGATCTCAGCCGTCGCAAATTAGAATATCACATGACAGGATTGTCATTCAGGGAATATCTGAATATAGCCAAAAATATAAAATTACCTTTACATTCATTCGAAGACATATTATCTAATAAAATACAATTCCCATACGATAAGGAACGCCCATTACAATTATTTAAAGAGTACTTGCAACAGGGTTATTACCCGTTTTTTAAAGAAGACGGTTATTACATTCGTTTGAAAAGTGTTTTAAATCAAACACTTGAAAATGATATTCCCCATTTTGCACAAATGAATATTTCCACGGCACAAAAGCTAAAAAGATTACTATATATCGTGGCACAAAGTGTTCCCTTTAAACCGAATTTCTCGAAACTTTCAAGAGATTTAGATGTGAACCGTAATTTTGTACCCGACTTGATGTTCTATCTCGAAAAAGCAGGAGTAATCAACCAATTACGGAATGATACCAAAGGAATAAAACTACTTGGTAAAGTGGACAAAGTGTATCTTAATAATACAAATCTTGCATACGCCATTTCAGACACTATACCAGATATTGGAAACGTGAGGGAAACGGTGTTCTTTTCTTTGATGCGAACCACCCAAGAAGTCACCACATCATCCGTTGCAGATTTCAATATTGGTAAATATACCTTTGAAATTGGTGGTAAAAATAAAGCACAAAAGCAAATTGAAGGAATAGAAAATGCTTATGTCGTAAAAGATGATATCGAATACGGATACAAAAACATTATTCCTCTTTGGGCATTCGGATTAACCTACTGAAAAAACTAAAAGATAAAAGTTGGAGAAATGCTTTCATCAGCTTTTAACTTTTAGTTTTTATCTTTCATCTTCCTAGTATTCATCCCAACTCTTAATCGCAATCTCGGTAGGGTCTACCTTGCAAATAGCATAGATGAAAGCACTGGCCAAACGGGCATTCGTGATCAACGGGATGTTGTAATCCACGGCAGCACGACGGATTCTATAGCCATTATCCAGTTCCCGCTTCGTGTGATTTTTCGGGATATTGATAACCAGATCTATCTTCCGATCATGCAAATATTCCATGATATTTGGTTCCTTATCTTCATCCGGCCAGTAAAGGATTTGAGTATCAATTCCATTCTCTTTAAAGAATTTAGCCGTTCCTGCCGTGCTGTAAATATTATACCCTTTTTCGATCAGCATCCGGGTAGAGTTCAGCAACTCTACTTTGGAACGAGTCGGACCGGAAGAAATCAAAATGTTCTTCTTCGGGATACGATGGCCGACAGAAAGCATACTTTTCAATATAGCCTCGTAATAATTCTCCCCTATACAGCCTACTTCTCCCGTGGATGCCATATCCACTCCCAACACAGGATCAGCCTTCAAAAGCCGGGCAAAAGAGAATTGTGAGGCCTTCACTCCCACGTAATCCAGATCAAATACCGATTTATTCAAGGATTCAACCTTCTCGCCCAACATAATTCGAGTGGCCATATCGATAAAGTTATATTTCAATACTTTCGACACGAAGGGGAAACTTCTCGATGCCCGCAAATTACACTCGATGACCTTTATATCATTGTCTTTCGCCAAAAACTGCATATTAAACGGACCGGATATGTTCAGTTCTTTAGAGATGGAACGGGCAATCTTTTTAATTCGACGGATTGTCTCCACATAAAGTTTCTGTGCCGGAAAAACAATAGTCGCATCACCGGAATGTACTCCGGCAAATTCCACGTGTTCACTGATAGCGTAAGCCTTCACCTCCCCCTCTTGTGCCACGGCATCAATCTCTACCTCTTTCGCCTGTTCGATAAACTCGGACACCACGACAGGATGGTCTTTCGATACCTCTGCCGCTAACTCCAAGAAATGTAACAACTCATCTTTATTCGACACCACGTTCATCGCAGCCCCGGATAGCACGTAAGAAGGACGAATCAACACGGGAAAACCCACTTTATCCACGAAATGATAAATGTCCTCTATACTCGTTAATTCGCTCCACCGTGGCTGGTCAATACCCAACTCGTCACACATGGTAGAGAACTTCTGACGGTCTTCTGCCCGATCGATGGATTCGGGAGAAGTCCCTAGAATATTCACGTGTTGACCATACAATCGCATAGCCAAGTTATTCGGAATCTGGCCACCCGTGGAAACAACCACACCTTTTGGTTCTTCCAGTTCGATAATATCCATCACCCGTTCGAATGACAACTCGTCGAAATAGAGACGATCACAGGTATCATAATCCGTGCTGACCGTCTCGGGGTTATAGTTAATCATTACCGAACGATAGCCGACTTTCCGGATTGTATTCAAAGCACTCACACCACACCAATCGAATTCCACGCTACTACCGATGCGATAAGCCCCCGACCCCAATACGATCACAGAACACCCGTCATGTTCGTATTTCACGTCATTTTCGGACCCGTTGTAGGTAACATACAAGTAATTTGTCATAGCCGGATATTCACCCGCCAGCGTGTCAATTTGTTTCACACATGGCAACACTCCCAGTTTTTTCCGATAATCCCGAACCTTCAACATTTTCTCATGGTGAGATAACGAGGTATTCTTCACGGTTAATCGTCCGATTTGGAAATCAGAGAAACCATATTGTTTTGCCTTACGCAATAAACTTTCACTGACATTCGTTTCTTTATCAAACTTACTTAATTCTTCTTTTAACAAGTGAATGTTTTCCAATCGTTGCAAGAACCAATGATCAATTTTCGTCAATTCATGAATTTTATCTACGCTATATCCCTTGTCGAAAGCCCCAGCAATGGCAAATATCCTGGAATCTGTCGGATTGACTAACTCTTCATCAATATCTTTTGTTTTCAACACGTTACCGACAAAACCATGCATTCCCTGCCCGATCATCCGAATTCCTTTTTGAATCGCCTCCTCAAAAGACCGTCCGATAGCCATGATTTCTCCCACACTTTTCATGGAAGAACCAATCACTTTAGAAACTCCCTCGAATTTATTCAAGTCCCAACGAGGTATTTTGCAAACCACGTAATCTAATGCCGGCTCGAAACATGCGGTGGTGACTTTGGTTACCGAGTTTTTGATCTCGTGTAACCCGTATCCCATACCCAATTTCGCGGCAACAAAAGCCAAAGGGTACCCGGTTGCCTTGGATGCCAATGCACTGGACCGTGAAAGACGAGCGTTTACCTCTATTACCCGATAATCTTCCGAGTTCGGATCCAGAGCATACTGCACGTTACATTCACCCACGATGCCTATATGCCGGATTATTTTTATAGCTATCGATCTCAATTTATGGTATTCACTATTACTTAAAGTCTGTGATGGAGCAACTACTATACTCTCCCCGGTATGAATTCCCAACGGATCGAAGTTTTCCATGTTACAGACGGTAATACAGTTATCGTATTTATCACGCACCACTTCATATTCTACCTCCTTCCATCCTTTCAAAGATTCTTCCACTAAAACCTGAGGAGAATAAGAGAAAGCACTCGTAGCCAACCGTTCCAACTCTTCTTTATTCGAACAAAAACCGGAACCCAATCCTCCCAGCGTGTAAGCAGCCCGAATAATCACCGGAAAACCTAGTTTATCCACCGCAGCGAATGCTTCTTCCATGTCACTGGCAGCAATACTTTTTGGTGTTTTCACGTTAATTTCTGCCAATTTCCCAGCAAAGATTTCCCGGTCTTCGGTATCTATGATGGCTTGTACAGGCGTTCCGAGTACTTGCACGTTATACTTTTCTAAAACACCCGATTTATAAAGAGCCACTCCACAATTCAATGCAGTTTGTCCCCCAAAAGAAAGAAGAATACCATCCGGACGTTCCTTTTCGATCACCTGTTCCACGAATTCCGGTGTCACGGGTAAATAATATATCTTGTCGGCTACCCCTTCCGATGTCTGTACCGTGGCTATATTCGGATTTATCAACACGCTGTAAATACCTTCTTCCCGAAGTGCTTTCAAAGCCTGTGATCCTGAATAATCAAACTCTCCGGCCTCCCCTATTTTCAACGCTCCCGATCCCAGAAGCAATACCTTTGCTATACCCATTCTTATTTTAGATTTAAAATTTTAGATTATAACCCACTAATTACCCCGCTTTTACTCATAAATCGTAATTCATCAATCGTAAATTAATTCGTTTTCAATTACTTTTTCAATGCTTTCATTGCAGCAATAAAATTGTCAAAAAGAAACTCCGTATCCACAGGACCACTTGATGCCTCCGGGTGAAATTGAGCCGAGAAAAAAGGTTTTTTCTTATGCCGGATACCCTCGTTTGTGCCGTCATTCACGTTCACGAACAGCGGTTCCCAGTCAGTGGGAAGTGTTGTCTCATCTATCGCAAATCCATGATTTTGGGAAGTAATATAACAACGGGTTCCACCGGGGTTCATGACCGGTTGATTGTGACTTCTATGACCGTATTTTAATTTATAGGTAGAGGCCCCGGCAGCCCTTGCCATGAGTTGATTTCCCAAACAAATACCCATGATAGGGGTATTTCCTTTCAATGCTTTCCGTATATGCTCTATCGTTTCCTCGCAACGAGAGGGATCTCCCGGCCCATTAGAAAGAAAAATACCATCGAATTTTTCCTTCGTGAAATCGTAATTCCACGGAACTCGTTTCACGGTAACATCCCGTTTTAACAAGCATCGCAATATATTGTTTTTTACCCCGCAATCCACCAAAACCACTTTATATTTCCCATTCCCGTATTCCATAATCTTTTTCGTGGAAACCTCGGCAACGATATTGTCTTTGTTCGGATCGTAAAAAGGTATGTCTTCATCATCAAACAGTATTTTACCCAACATTGCTCCATGATCCCTTAACTTTTGAGTCAATGCCCGGGTATCTATACCAAAAAGCCCCGGAATCTGTTGTTCTTTTAACCAATCTCCGAGACTTTTTTGTGAATTCCAATGACTATACCGGGAAGAGTAATCCGAAATGACCAAAGCTTTACAATGAATCTTATCCGACTCGAAGAACTTGGATATTCCGTCTCGCTCGTCATCAACCGGGACCCCGTAATTTCCGATCATGGGATAAGTCGGAACCAGAATTTGCCCCCTATAAGAAGGGTCTGTTAAACTCTCTGGATAACCGGTCATTGCCGTATAAAAAACAACTTCCCCGGACACCGATTTCTCGTAACCAAAGGAAGTTCCCTCATAAACTGTCCCGTCTTCTAAAACGAGACGGGCTTTCTTTAATTCATGCATATTTATTCAATCAATCAACTATAAATTAAATTTTATGCAAAAATACAGTGAATATATGAATTTACAAAGCATATTTATGAAAATAAATATTTTTAAGATTACAGGAATATCAACACACTGTATTCAAAAACTTATTAAACCGTGATGACAGGTATCGACTTTATTCTCATCGTGCCACTTCCAAATGCCTCGCATCCGCATAATATACCCTGTTATTAAGGTTGTAATATCCTCTCTTTATTTTATATTCCCATATTGAATATAAAACAAATTTCCCTAACTTTGTGAGGCGTAATATAAACACCTATGAGAAATAAAACGAAACGCCTATTGGCCATTCGAAAACTTATTGAGAACGAACAGATCTGCTCGCAGGAAGAACTATTGTTCAGACTAAAAGAACTAAATGTAGAGGCAACGCAAAGTACGTTATCACGCGATCTTAAATTTA
>DYVS01000249.1:0-9676 GCA_020743075.1 Butyricimonas virosa
ATAGACGGAGGATATGGGAATAATATTCCTTCTACGGTGATTGATTGCACCGGGACGAGATTGTTGTTACTAGACAAGGTTTGGGTGAATTATAGAATATTTTGTAGAAGGAGATTTGAAGAGTGTCCCAAAGTCATGACGTTTGGGACACTTTTTTTTAGCGAATTTAAAATCAAAAATCATCAAATCAAAAAGGGAATGACGAGGTATTCCGGAATCTAAACTCCGAAAATACCTCTCTTTGGGTGAGATCCAAATTATCTTGTGGGTAGAGATTACTTTTTCGAAAAAGTTTTACTGAATAGAACGAGAACCGTGAATATTTCCAAACGCCCCACCATCATCAGAATGGATAAAAATATCTTGGCAAAGTCATGTAGGTTAGCGAAGTTATCCATGGGTCCAATCTCTCCGAATCCGGGGCCCACGTTACTCATGCTAGAGATCACAGCACTACAGGCTGTGGCAATATCCTGAGTAAATAATGACATGATCAGGCTGGAGATAGCGAAAATGAACATATACAGGATAAAAAAGCCCATCACTCCGGTCATAATATTGGGGTGAACACTTTTTCCGTTATACTTGACATTGATAATTCCGTTAGGATGAATGATTCGTTTCATCTCGATGAACGAATTTTTGAATAATAGGTTGAGGCGAATACATTTCAACCCTCCCGAGGTTGAACCGGCACATGCCCCGATAAATAAGAGGGCAAAGATGATGGCACCCGTGAGAGGTGGCCATAATAGGTAGTCTGCCGTGGCGAATCCTGTTGTGGTTAGAATGGTAACTACTTGAAATATTGATTCCCGGATGCTTAATTCTAAGTTTGCATAACCATTCAGGAATAGGACGATTGCGATAATTGTACTGGCTCCTAACGTGATGTAAAGGTATAGTTTAAATTCTTCATCATGAAATAATTTGCGGAATTTACCGTGCAACATGACATAGAGTAAGCCGAAATTCGTTCCGGCAATGAACATGAATATGATGACCACGTATTGGATGTAAGCGGAGTCCCAATAGGCAATGCTGGCTTGTTTGGTCGAATATCCTCCGGTAGCCATCGTCGTGAACGAGTGACAGATGGCATCAAAAAGATCCATATTTCCTAGTAGAAGCAAAATGGCTTGAGCCGCTGTTAATGAAATATAGAGGTACCACATGCGTCGGGCTGTTGATTTGAAGGTCGCCGTAAATTTGTCATGTGTCGGACCTGGCACTTCGGCCACGAAAAGATCACGTCCCTCGATTCCCAAGCCGGGAATGATAGCTAAAAGTAACACGATGATACCCATACCGCCCATCCATTGGGTCAAGGAGCGCCAGAATAGAGTGGCATGGGGTAAGGCCTCGACATTGTTTATCACTGAGGAGCCTGTCGTCGTGAAACCGGACATGGTTTCGAATATGGCGTCAACAACTGACGGGATTGTACCTCCGAACAAGTAAGGTAGGCAACCGAAGATGGTGAAGATAATCCACGTGCAGGTTACAATAAAATAACCGTCTTTTTTGGCAAGTACCCGGTCTTTGACTTTCACGGTAAATGTCATAAGACTCCCGACACCCAGCGTGATGATCGATGAGTAAACAAAAGCCATGAGGTCATTTTCCTCGTATATTAGGGCTACAATAATACATAGGGTTAGAAAAGCACTTTCTACAAACAATAGTTTCCCTATGATGTTGGTAATGAACCTAAAGTTAATCATTTCTGAAATAATTTGATTACTTTTTTCACAGCACTGGGTAAGGCGAAAATAACAACTTTGTCTCCGGCCTCAATTTGCACGTCTCCTTTAGCGATAATGGCATCCCCGTTACGGATAACGCCTCCGACAGTTGCGTTCTCCGGAAAATTCATGTCTGCCAAAGTTTTGCGGGTAATCTTGGAACCCGGTTCTGCTGTGACTTCAAATACCTCTGCTTCCGAGAACGTGAGGAATTTCAAATGCTTCACGTCCACGTTCATCGTGTAGCGATATATATGAGAGGCGGCAATTAATTTCGTGTTCACGAGAGTTCCGATACCGATGTTTTCGGCCAAATCGATGTAGTCAATATTCTCGACCTCAGCCACGCTCTTTTTTACCCCAAGTTTTTTCGCTAGCAAGCATGAAAGAATGTTGGTTTCAGATGAGTGGGTTACACTGATAAAAGCGTCAGTGTTTTTTATTCCTTCTTCTCGTAATAAGGCCAAATCCCTTCCGTCACCGTTGATTACCAGCGTGGATTTTAATTTGTCGGCAATGAGAATACATTTCTCCCGGTCTTTTTCGATAATCTTCACGTTGTAATTTTTCTCTAACAAGGAAGCTGTTTTGATACCGATACGAGAGCCTCCCACGATGACAACATTCTTAACTTCATATTGTGATTTGCCACAAAGAGCGAATACATTGGGAACATAAAAAGGCTTTGTTACAATAAACACCAGGTCTCCATAGCGGAAAGAATCATTTCCTCGCGGGATGATTGTGCGGTCTGCTCGCTTGATGGCCACGACTCGGAAATGTTGGGCTCCGTAGCGTTCTGCCATTTTTATCAAGGTTAAGTTGAGTACCGGAGCATTCTCCCAAAGTTTGATTCCCAGTAGTTGCAGGCGGCCATCCGAGAATTCGTGTAACTGTCTTGAACCACTCTGTTTCAAGGATGCTACGATTTCTTCTGCGGCTAGTCGTTCCGGGTAAATCAGCGAATCGATACCGATCATTTTCAGGTATTCTTTGTTCTCGTCTTCCAGGTACTCGCTATTGTTTACCCGGGCAATGGTTTGTTTGGCTCCGAGTTTTTTGGCCAGGATTGCCGAGTTGATATTTTGATCTTCTTGGTGATTTACTGCAATAAACAAATCACACTTGTGTACTCCTGCATCTTTTAATGCACCAATCGAGGTACAAGATCCCACGATTGACATAACGTCTAGTTGATTACCTAATGCTTCCAGCTTTTCTTCATCGCTGTCAATCAACATGATATTATGTTCTTGCTTACTAAGCATGTTTGCGAGATGTGTCCCCACTTCTCCTGCTCCCGCTATGACTATGTCCATTTTAGTTAGGTGTTAATTAACGAGCAAAATAAAGCATTATAATCCGAATTCCATAAAAAAATGCCTATATTTTCAAGATAATTGTTCCCACTTCGCTTGTCTTGAAAAACGGGATCCTATTCTTGAGACAGAACTTTTGCCAGGCTTTCGTGCAGTGACTTGTGTTCGAGTTGTCCATGATAATTTGCTGCGGATGGAACTCGAGGAAGTTGGGAGGGTAAATATTTTCGGTAATGATGACAATGTCTTCATGCGAAAATGTAGGGTAAGTATGGTCAATTATTGATATGGAACATTGAGAAGATGACAGGTGATTTCGAATGAATTTTATTTGTTGTCCGACAAAAGCCTCGTGAGAGGGGAAAGCTTGTAGATGATTGGCCGTGATATAAGTGGACAGGCAATCATCGAGATTCGTGGTTTTGAGATAAGTGTAGTAACCCTTGTAATTCAATAAAATAGCAGAATGTTTGTAGTGATTACAAATCACGATTTCTTGATGGTTTTGGATGCAATACGTGAAACTGCAATGAAAAACGAGTAATGCACCCGTGCTACAACAGATAAATCTAAGGACCTGACGTTTTCTAGTGATTAAATAAGTGATGGCAAGGATGATGATGAGGTAAAATAGTACGACGTGAGTCACCGTCGGGTATAAATCCGGCAGATTTATCACAATTTTGGAAAATTGTTGTAGGCTGAAAATGAACAGGTGTGTAAGACCTATGATGATGTATGACAAGTAAAAACTGATGAATCCCGGTAATGCGAGTAACATGATTCCCCCGTATAAAAGGAAAGAAGCGGCGGGCACCGCGATAAGATTTATGAAGATACTGTTCAAACTGATGGTATGGAAATAGTAAGCCATGATGGGTAATGTCATGGCTTGCGCAGAAAAACTGATGCAAAGTAGCGAGTATAACGGGCGAAGATACTTGTGCATCTTTTTAATTCGCATTAACGGGTAAATTAGTATGATTCCGGTGTAGGCTGCGTATGACATTTGAAAACTGACCGAATAGAGTAATTCCGGATGGATGAGAAGTGAAAAAAAGGCAGCAGCGGCAATGGTATTCAAGGGAATTGTTTCTTGCCTGAATGCCTCTCCAATGGTAATAAAGCTTAGGATGGTTGCTGCTCTGCAAGCGGAGGGGGAGAGGCCGGTAATGCAGACGACGAACCATACTAACGGGACCAGGATCAATCGGGATTTTTTGCTTTTGAAATGGAATAACTTTAATAGATACAAGAAAAAAGCGAAAATGGCCCCTATATGTAATCCCGATATGGCAAGAATGTGGATCGTTCCCGTGTTTTGGAACAGTTCTTTCGTGTCGGGAGTGATTTCTTGCCGACATCCCAGACAAAGAGCTGCTAATAACTTGTAAGTCGTACTATCCGGGATGACCCGTTGTAGTTTAGCTACCAGGTTGTTTCGAATCGTGTGGCATACGGAATAAAGGTCTCGCGAGTGTCCGGTTTTATAGATTTCACCTGCCGGGAAACCTTTGGCCTGTATGCCTTGGTGTTGTAGGTAGTTGTCGTAATTGAAATCATGCCGATTGTGTGAGGTCTGTAAAGGGTATAATCTTATCAGACCGGCAAGGGAATCCCCGACTGTGATCTCCGTGGAATCCGGGACTTGCAGATACGTGCATAAATGGGGTGAAGAAACAACAATCTTTCCGGGGGAAAGAATTTGCTCGCAACGCCCTGTTAATTGGTATGTTTCGCCTGAAATGATAGCAGGTGCCTTGGTCTCCGATAGATATAGCCCCGTGGAGAAAAGTCCGGTAAACGTGAATAGTATAAACGGAAGAGCGGAACGTGCTTTCCGGATAATGAAAAGCAGGGAGAAAGATATAATAATGGTTCCGAGAATGAATGCCGAAGGAAAGCTTGATAAATATTGACTGGCGGCAATTCCCAGGATCAGCGGGATCACGAGAAAGAGAAAAGGAAATCTATGCCAGTAAATGGAACGCAAACTAATTTAGAATTTAAAATTTAGAATGTAGAATTTAAAATGTAGGTATAGAATACCATTCTAAATTCTACATTAAATTATTCTGATTTACTTGGGTAACACGACCCTGTAGCTTTGTTTGAATTTTCCGGCACTGATGTTATTCAGTTTCCCTTTGAGCAAACGTTTTTTCAGTGCAGACAGGTGGTCCGTGAACACGATCCCGTCTAGATGATCGTACTCGTGCTGGATAATGCGGGCACGGGTCCCCGTGAATTCTTCCACGTGTTCCACCCAGTTTTCATCTTGGTAAGCAATTTTTATCCGGTTTTTTCGCATAATATCTTCGTGGATGCCAGGGATGCTTAGGCAGCCTTCGTTGAAAGGTACATCATCTCCTGAACGCTCTAGGATATGTGCGTTGATAAAAGCTTTTTTAAAATCTTTGCAATCCGGATCCAGTTCCTCGAACGGGGAACCGTCGATCACGAAAACACGAATGTTTTTTCCAATTTGCGGGGCAGCTAGTCCGACTCCGTCTGATTCGTACATTGTTTGCCACATATCGTCGAGTAATTTACTCAAACCCGCATATTCCGGGGTAATGTCTTCGGAAACTTTCCGAAGAACCGGATGTCCATAAATGTAAATAGGTAAAAGCATTTTTAAATATTCAGATTTCTTTGTGATTCCATATACGATTGCAATATAATCGTTGCACTAATAGCATCGATTATCGCTTTGTCCTGACGTTGTTTCTTTTTTGCCCCTCCTTCGATCATGGCTTTGTGGGCCAGTACGGAAGTGAAACGTTCGTCATACATAACGATGGGTATATCCGGTAGCTTGCGACCGAGAGCGGTAAGAAAGGGTTTGATATAGGTCATGCTTTCCGAATCCGTGTTGTCCATTTGCTTGGGATGTCCCACGACAATCAAGTCTACTTTCTCTTTCGAGCAATAGTCCTGCAAAAATTGCAATACCTCATGTGATCTGACCGTGGTTAGACTGTTGGCAATAATTTGGCATGGATCGGTAACGGCGATGCCCACTCTCTTTTTCCCGTAATCAATAGCAATAATTCTTCCCAATCGATTATTCTTTTACAATGATGAAAATATCCTCGTTTTCTTTTTTCATAAAATACTGCTCTCTTGCGAACTTCTCCAAGTTATCCCGGTTTCCCAACAATTCCTCTTTCTTCCGTTTGTCCTCTTCTATCTTTTCCCGGTAATACTTTTGTTCGTTCTCTAACTGGTTGATTTTTGAACGCAACTGTAACCGATCGATAAAACTGTATTTATCGAACAGAGCGATCCAGATAACAAATAGCAGCCCTACGAAAGTGTATTTGTTTGCAAATCGCTGGAACAAATTTCTCGATGATAGTTTGTTTTCGTTTTGCATATCGCAAAGGTACAAAAAAAGAGACGGTTAAGAGAAATAAATGATAAATTTTTTCTAAACGGCCAAAAGTCCGGTTTTTACGCTGCATATTTATAAAAATGGGGAGAATATTTATACAGTGATTTGATTTTCAATATTTTGTCTTTCGAGAAAAAAGAATTTTACCTATTTTTTGTATAACTAATTTCGCTAGCTTTGTGGACGCAGAATTTTTAGAACAGAAAAGAAAATAATAAATAAAATACGAGTAATGGAAAAAAAATTAGCAGTTATCGCGTTGGGGGGTAATGCTCTTCTGAGAGGAAATCAAAAAGGTACGATTGAAGAGCAAAATGCCAATACCATCGACACTTTGGAGAATTTGGTGTATTTGATAAAAGAGGGGTATAATCTGATTATTTCTCACGGGAACGGTCCTCAAGTCGGGAACGTCTTGATGGATAATGCAGCCGGGGTCGAGAAGTATGACAATGCAGCGATGCCATTGGATGTTTGTGTAGCTTTCACGCAAGGACAAATCGGGTACATGATCGAGCGTAATCTGCGTAATATCTTGAAAGAGCACGGAATTCAACGTAACGTGATTTCTATGGTATCACAGGTGATTGTTGATAAGAACGATCCGGCATTACAGAATCCGACCAAGCGGGTAGGTAAAATCTACATGAAGGATGAGGCTGACAAACTGGCACGGGAGAAAGGTTGGGTTTTCAAAGAAGAGATCAAGGTGGAAGGCGGTTGGCGCCGAGTGGTTCCTTCTCCGGACCCGAAAGATTTTATGAATGCTGACTTGGTAGAGCGTTTGGCTCGTGAAGGAAACATCGTGATCACGACCGGAGGTGGTGGAATTCCGGTATATATCGACGAGAACGGGGATATTCAGCCGATTGAAGGGGTAATCGACAAGGATTTAGCTTCAGCAATGGTTGGAAATCGGGTGAAAGCAGATGAATTCTACATTTTGACGGATGTACCTTATATTTATAAGGATTTTAAGAAACCGACAGAGAAAAAATTGGAATTCCTTGATTATGCCGACACAATGAAATATTTGGAAGATGGAACCTTTGCCGAAGGTAGTATGGCTCCGAAAATCCGGGCTTGTTTGCGTTTCGTTAAAGCCGGAGGACAAAAATCCGTTATCACCGAGGCAACCAAGTTGGAAGATCGGAGATACGGCTCCAAGATCACCATGGAATACGAAGACGACAGAAGATAATCGAGAATTTAAAACTAAGAATTGGTTTTAATTCTCGTTAGGATATATTATTTTTGACCGTTTTTATAAAGAAAGATGCTTGTCATTTTTCCAATTTGAAATTTAAAATCATAAATCTAAAATAAATAAAGTTATGGCTTTTAATTTGAGAAACAGAAACTTTTTGAAGTTGTTGGACTTCACTCCGAAAGAGATCAAATACATGTTGGATTTGGCTGCTGATTTGAAAAAAGCAAAATATGCCGGAACCGAACAACCTCGTTTGAAAGGTAAAAATATTGCTTTAATTTTCGAGAAAACTTCTACTCGTACCCGTTGCGCATTTGAAGTAGCTGCTCATGATCAAGGTGCGCACGTGACTTATCTTGGTCCTTCCGGATCTCAGATTGGCGTGAAAGAATCCATGGCTGATACGGCTCGTGTATTGGGACGTATGTATGATGGAATCGAGTATCGCGGTTTCGGTCAAGCTATTGTAGAGGAATTAGCTCAATATGCAGGGGTACCTGTATGGAACGGTTTGACCAACGAATTCCACCCGACTCAAATCTTGGCTGACTTCTTGACGATGATGGAGCATACCGACAAACCGTTGAACAAAGTGACTTTTGCTTATCTTGGCGATGCTCGTTTCAACATGGGTAACTCTTTGATGGTAGGTGGAGCTAAAATGGGTATGGATGTTCGTATCGTTGCCCCGAAAGAATTACAACCGGATGCAGAATTGGTGGCTACTTGCAAGGCTATTGCAGAAGAGACCGGAGCTACTGTTACGATCACGGATAATGTAGAGGAAGGAGTGAAAGGTTGCGACTTCTTGTATACCGACGTTTGGGTATCCATGGGAGAGCCTGCAGAAGTATGGGCAGAACGTATCAAATTGTTGACCCCGTATCAAGTTAACGCTAAAGTTATGGAATTGACCGGAAACAAGAATTGCAAATTCATGCACTGCTTGCCGGCATACCACAACTTGGAAACTCAAGTAGGTCGTGACGTTTACAAACAATTCGGCATGAACGGATTGGAAGTAACTGAGGATGTTTTCGAATCAGAGAATTCAATCGTGTTCGACGAGGCTGAAAACCGTATGCACACGATCAAAGCCGTGATGGTTGCTACTTTAGGTAACTAATGTTTTACAAGCTTAGGCTTGATGTTATATTGAAGAGTTGTATCCGAAGGGGTACAACTCTTTTTTTATAGGTATAATTAGGATAATATAACCCTTTTTCTAGGGTTAAACTATCTCTTGGCGTTTCTTGTATCTTTTCAAAGTGTTGACCTGACTTAAACTAAAAACTAAAAGGGGATGGGATTAAATTCTACATTTCAAATTAATGTCTTCTGCAAAATTTTTGGTAAGGCCGGACGTGAGGGCATCGGTTCACGTGGTGAGCGGGTGGGATGGGCAGGTGATACAACTGGAATGAAAAAGCTGTATCAGATAGCGTTTGTCTGACGATGGCTTGATAAAAATGAAGCCTCCTGGAAGGGAGGCTTTATCTTTTTATTTCATGTAGTCAGCCATGCAGCTTTCACGGGTTCCGGTGATGTCGAAGATCACTTGCAGGTGCAAGAGCTCAAATATTTTCAACACTTCCGGTGTAAGATTGCAAAGTTTCAGGTTGGAGCCGACACTTTTCGCTGTTTTGAAAAGGGCAATGATGCAACCGATGGCACTACTATCTACAAATTCAATGTCGTGAAAGTCGAAGAGCATTCGACAATCTTTATTATTTAACAAAGGTCTGAGTTCCGTTTTCACTTCGTCAGCCGACGCTAGCGTGAAACGAGTCACGTTTACGAATTCGACAATGGTGATACCATTTTGTTCTGTTACTTTTAGAATCATTGTTCAATTAGTTCTAAGGATTAATATGTAGTAAATTTATTCACGGTTGAATTGAACAAAAGTAATCATTTTTACCGAGATTACAAATAAGTTAATGGGCGGTTTGTTTCTGATTTCGAAGATTCAACTAGTGTACTAATATTTTTTTAGAAAGGGTAG
>DYVS01000250.1:0-6878 GCA_020743075.1 Butyricimonas virosa
TTTATTTTAGATTTTAGATTTTAGATTTTAGATTTTAGATTTAAAATCCGGTCAATGAAACAAAGAATCATAAATCAAAAATCTTAAATCACAAATTATTTTTTCCTTTCGTTAATGATCTCGTTCACTTCTGCCTCATACTTTTTGAACGCTTCCGACTGATATTCGGAATAGTTCATCTGTTTGAAACCATTAATGATACGTTTAAAATAGGGATTAATCTCTTCGAACGTGTCAAAATTAAATTCGGAACGAACCACACCCAGTACCATATTCAGCATATATTTCTGACGCTCCATTGCGGTAGAACCGTCAATGTTATCAAAAGCATCCTGTTGTAGGATCACGAAATCGATCAACTCGGATTTCCAGTATACCACGTGGTATTCCAAAGGCACACCATCATCACCCAAAATATCGATCTGCTCAGCCGTTTCACGACCACGTACCAACATATTACGAGCCTCGTTCACATCGGCAATCCATGTATCGGAAATGTTTTTCTTTGCAAATTCGATAAATTCCGGATATTCCAAATATTTTGAATAAGACTCCAACGTATCAATTGCGGGGTAACGTTTCGCATCCGCACGCGCTTGAGACAAGGCGTAGAAACAACGTGCCACTTTCTTCGTAGACTCCGTCACCGGCTCTTTCAAGTTACCTCCGGCTGGAGATACCGTACCGATAAAAGTAACGGACCCAGTCTTACCATTATTCAAGTACACCATTCCCGCACGAGCGTAGAAGTTTGAAATAATAGCCGACAAGTCCATCGGAAATGCATCCTGTCCCGGTAGCTCCTCCATACGGTTGGACATCTCACGCAAAGCCTGCGCCCAACGAGAAGTCGAGTCGGCCAGCAACAACACCTTCATTCCCATGGAACGATAGTACTCCCCAATCGTCATAGCCGTATACACGGAAGCCTCACGGGCAGCCACGGGCATATTGGACGTATTAGCAATAATCGTGGTCCTCTCGTATAATTTACGACCGGAACGAGGGTCTTCCAATTCCGGGAACTCGGTAAAAATCTCCACCACCTCATTCGCACGCTCACCACAGGCAGCCATGATAATAATATCAGCATCGGCAAACCGGGATAAAGCGTGTTGTAACACGGTCTTTCCCGTACCGAACGGCCCCGGGATAAAACCGGTTCCCCCTTCCAAAATCGGATTCATCGTATCGATAACACGAACTCCGGTTTCCATCTGACGGGAAGGACGGGGTTTATCCACGTAATTACGGATAGCCACCTTTACCGGCCATTTCTGGATCATCGTAACAGGAATCTCTTTTCCAGCCTCATCTTTCAACACGGCAATCGTATCCTTTATCGTGTATTCACCAGCAGCAGCAATCGAAGCAATGGTATACTTCCCTTGTAGTTTGAAAGGTACCATAATCTTATGATCCAGCCAGTTTTCCTTCACGTTACCTAACCAGTCAGCACCGGTCACCTTATCACCGACCTTAGCCAACGGGGTAAAACTCCATTTTTTATCTTCTTCCAACGGGTTCGTGTACTCTCCCCTTTTCAGGAATACACCCGTCATCTTATCTAGGTCATTTTGAAGACCGTCAAAATTCTTTGACAGCAAACCGGGACCCAATGTAACTTCCAACATATGGTTTTCGAACTCCACGAGGGAACCGGGTTTCAATCCTCGGGTACTTTCAAAAACCTGTACATAAGCAATATCCCCGACAACCTTGATTACCTCGGCCATCAACCGCTCGTTTCCAAGCTGGATAAAGCAAATCTCATTCTGAGATACCGGTCCTTCGGTACGCACAAGTACAAGGTTGGAAATAATACTATGAACTTTTCCTTGTGTCTTATTCATGTCTCAATTTTAATTTTTAAATTCTTCCGCAAACTCGAAACTCTTTCTGAACTTATCCACGACTTCCATGAAGACTTTTCGTCCCGATTCGGAACTCATCTTGCTCCATCTCTCAACGATCATCAGCTCAAGCATGAAACTCAAAACTTTCTCCATGGAGAAATACTCGTAAATCACGGCCTCTTCGATATAATCCCAAAGAAGTAAATCCAGTCCTCTCTCCCGTTCGACAAGGTTTGTATTTCCCATCAGAGAAATCACTTTCTCCACGTACGGGAATTCCATCGCCAAACCGAAATCTTTCGAGTTCGAAGTTCTCAGCGCCTTAGAAAACACGTTATCACCAATAATCTCCGGGGCTATCTCTTTCCCGTACTTCCGACAAGTCAAAGCAGTCTCCAGATTCTTCACGTTCATCACGAATTCCGCATAATTCCGGACAAACTTACTACCACTTTTCATCAAGTGATCGTAATACATCCAACTCAATACATTCTCCGGAGAAACATCATATTTCAAATGTTCCCCTTTAAAATCCGCGATAAATCGATTGAGGTAAACAGGTAAAGAATTTTTCGGTTCGGTGATTTCGTCTTCCAGACATTGTAATGGATATACTGTTTCAAGATTGGTATCGGGAGCCATTTTATTTAGCAACCGCAGAACTTGTTTATTATCGGCAGGCAGAAAAAACAACTCCATCAACTTCACATCCTCCTTCTTCAGAGCCTCCCGAGCCAACTCCCGAAACCCGTTCACGGACAACGCTAGTTTCCGATCATCCAGAAAGACCTCCGGTAGTCCTGCAATAAAACAGTAGTAATTATTTTTTAATATCATCCTTTCCAAAATCTATTTATTACCTTCAAAAAGGAGTTTCTTTGTGAAGCCTTTCATGTACTGATTAAAGAAAGCTTCAAATAGTTTCTCGGAGAAAGCAATCTGGAAACCGCCATCTTTAGGCTGGATCACAAACCCTTCTTCTAAATTACCCACCTTTACATCAAGACCTTTATCCAACAGCTCCTTGTACTTGGCCGCAACAAACGATTCGAACTTTGCCTTTTCATCCTCGGAAAGAAGAATTTCCATGTTCAGGTTTCCACCGGCAACATCCCACTTCTTCACGATCGTCATAAGCAACTCCTGAATAAAAGCTTTTTCTTCGAACCCGATCTTGGCAACATCCCCGGCAACATCCCCGGCAACCAGATTCGTGATTGCCTGTTTTAAAGCCGTGATAGCTTGGCGCGCACTTAACGTCATTTCAGACTCGGCCTTCTTTTTCAAGTTAGAAACCTCCGTCTCCGCATCAGCATTCATCTGTGCTGCTTTCGCTTTCGCATCGGCAATAATCTTTTCGGCCTCTTGCTTTGCCTGGTTGATGATATTCTCCGCCTCTTGGCGAGCCTTATCTACCCCCTCGTTGTAAAGCTTTTGGGTCAAAATATCTAATTTATTCTCCATACTAAAAACGTATTATATATTAATTTTATCTTACAAACTTTCATAAAACTAAATGCCAATAAATGTGCCAATAATCCAGAAAAACGGCGTCAAGATATTAAAAAACATTGAGAATAACAAATAAAAATTATACAATAGGACACTTGAAAATATCCCCGTAACAGATACGAATTCCACCGTCAAGGGTTCCACTCAAACCATAAAAGAGACAAAATTCATGATGCTACAAGCTCGCTATATAAACCAAGGAGTGGCAAAAATCTTTGCCACTCCATTCACATCAACGTTGTTCCCATCGACGTTTACACCAAACTACCACGACCGAGCTGATCACTCCTCCCACAATGCTTAACACCCCCGCAACAAAATCATTTGCCAACTGCGTGAAGAAAGCATTCAAGCCCAGCGTGAAAAATATTCCCGTGAAAAAGTAGAGACTCATCATAACCTTAAAATCACTCAACCGTGAGATATTGGCTAGGCGAAATACTTTTCCCGTTCTTCGAGGTTGCAAAACAATAGATCTTTACGTTTGCATGGTTCCAATTTTTCGGAAGTGCCACGCTGGTATTGCCGTTCTCCCCCCGACTTCTTAACGAGATCAATTTCACCCGCATCAACACGCTCTCGAACACCACAGCATACACCAGATCATCAACCAAAGCAAACCCGTTCTCCTCAGTCTGCATCTCCTGTTCGAAAGAATACATTTTATTTTCCGAGGAATACGTGACCGAGACTTCCGGAACATCCTGAACTCCGGTAGCCATTTTCAGCCGTTCGTAATCTACCGTTGCCACGTGTTTCTCGTCCACGTCTACCGCTTTCATGTTTATAGATAATATATAGTAGCGTTAGATATTGTTTAAATAAAAATCTCTTCTTATATTTGCAGATAATCAAACGAATAGAGGCTATGGAAGGTAATAAAAAAGTGGTCATATATTGTCGAGTTAGCACGCAAATGCAGAGAACTGACAGACAAGAAGAGGAACTAAGTAAGCTAGCTAAAGAGTATAATAATTGGGACGTTGTTGGCAAATACATTGACGTGATTAGTGGCTTCAAGGCGGGAGAAGATAGACCACAATATAACAAGTTATTACAAAGGATAGAGAAGGATAAAATTGATATTATAATATTTAGCGAGTTATCACGCTTGGGAAGGAACGCAACCGATTTACTAGAACAAGTTGAAACGTTAAACGGGAAAAAAATAGACTTATATTTTCAAAAACAAAATCTTTGGGTTAAAGGAGAAAAGGATTTAGGCTCAAAGATTCTGTTGTACGTGCTTGCCGTGATGTCCGAGTACGAGATTGAATTATTTGCCGAACGCTCAATCTCCGGTAAAATTAGCAAAACTATTGCGGGTGGCGGGTGTGCTGGCGATTCCCAAACTATAGGATACCGTAATAATTCAGCAAAAAAAATAGTAATTGACGAGGAAACAAAACCGTTGGTAATTAGAATTTTCAGCATGTATGCCAACGGGGCAAGTATTAATGATATAGCCACGATACTTAACAGCGAACAAATTTTAACGCCAGTAGCACGTAGAATTCTAATTGATAAAGAGAAAAGGAAAACTAAAGGATTAGACGAAAAACAATACAAGTACAACCCAGAGGAACTTAAATGGTGTAATAGTGTTATTCACAGGATATTAATTAACGAGCTCTACACGGGGAAACGGCATATCGTTTTTCACAAGCCAGACCCGAAAAACAAGATACCAAAGCATTTGCGCAAGAATAGAGAAATAATTTACGAATACGAGGAACAGATTGAAGAGTTAAGAATCATAAGCGATAATCTATTTAAGCAAGTACAAATGAGGTTAGAAAAATCGAGAGTAAACAAGAATAACGAATTAATTAAACCTAATTTGTTGAAAAAACTAATCAAGTGTGGAGAATGTGGCAACAATTATCACACGAGAAGTTCCAACAAGCAACCTTGTTATGCCTGTTTCGGGATGACAGATAGGCCAGCCCACCCTAAAGTGTGTACAAATGGCATAGCAGTACAAGCGAGTAAATTAGACGGTCTTGTTATTCAATTAAGTCTTCAAATGTTCGCGGATAAAGATATAACTAAATTATACTTGAACAAAAGTGAAAATTTACTAGAAGCTATCAAGCTGAAAAAGAAAGTATTATCAGGTAAAGAGAAGGAATTGCTAGATGCGAAAAATGAATACGATATGACCTTGTTGCGTTTATCTAAGAGCAAGGCGATAAGTAACGAGAAAGCCATTGAAATGATTAATAATGAATCTATTAAATATCAAGAAATTGAAAAAGAACTAACCAAGGCTATAGAAAAGATTAAACAATACATCGCATCTTCCACTCAATCAGTCGAAACAATGAGAAACATTGACAAAAATCCAGCTATTAAAATGAAAATGGACGAGATACGTGAAGACAAGGATTTGTTAAAAAAGCTGGTCGAGGAACATATTGAATCAATCACGATATACAGGATTGAAAAATTATGGGCCTTGGTAATTATCAACTATAAATTCGGGGGTGAGATTTGGGGAACCATCAAACAACAGAAATATAAAGATAGTGAATTATTTATTAGTGATTTATCTAGTGAAAAAGAATACAAAACTTGGATAGTTGTCAATTTAGACAACAAATTTACTTACAATAAAGATAACAAGACTATCACGTGTAACGATGGTAGTGAATACATGCAAAATGTAAAACCGGGAACTTACACGTTCAACGAGTTTCAAAAAGAATTGGAAAGAACGAATAATATCGGTTCTTTTCCGTTCTATTATTACGAAAAAAATTGTATCAACAAGAAAGAAGACATCAAGCAATTAGAAACAGGTAATTTCCATGTAGATTGGAAAAAACATAATGAAGAGGTATTTAAACGTTTAGCTCGCAAAAGAAATAATTAATCACTATTGCTGGCTATAATTTGGGGGAATCGAAAATTTATTTGAAAAAAAGGAGTCATGTAAAAATTCCTTTCCTTCGCAATTTTCACAATCGTTGAATCTGAATGTGTGTAACGTGCGTAAATGCGTAATTTTACGCACTTACGCAGGTGAAAGAATGGCACTGGGAAAACGCAGTGCCACCTAAAATATATTTCTGTTACTTGTATTTGATTACTCTAAAATCATTTTTGCTATCGATTATTGTACCATCAGCACCGAGTTTTCGAGATTTTCTGGCTGCCTTCCACAACAATCTTTTTTCCACCTTCGGACGTTCTGGCATTATAAGCGGGATTATTAAAGGAGTGTATGAGCCATAAGCTATAACTTCAAAATCCCGTCCTATTTCCTGCTCGTTTAGGAAGACTTTGACATTCTTGTACGTGTCCTCTTTCATTTTATCTCTTTTGAACAGGGCCTTACCCAAGAAGGTCGTGTGGTTAATTTTTGTCTCGTAATTTTCTTGTAGCTTGCTTGTACAAATGTAATTCACACTGCAAGATGAAAAAACAACACAACCAATAAACGCTGAAATAACTAAGATTTTTCTCATATCATATTTGTTTAAAATTGAACATTCATTTTGTGCGAAA
>DYVS01000251.1:0-4638 GCA_020743075.1 Butyricimonas virosa
CGTCTTGTACAAAAACATGAATATCCGTATGGTCATTTTCACTACTTTAATGTTCGCCCTACTTATAGCACTGGCAGACCAAACGTGCAGTTCTATCCTGCGTCCCATATTCGAACGTCCCCGCCCGTCACGGAACCCGGAAATTGCCGATATGGTACATTTGGTCAACGGCAAACGAGGAGGAAAATTTGGCTTCCCATCCTGTCATGCGGCAAACACGTTCGCACTGGCTTGTTTCATAATGTTACTATTCAAAAATAGAGCTCTAACCACATTCTTCATGTTGTGGGCTATCGTGACTTGTTACACAAGGGTATACGTGGGAGTACATTATCCCGGAGACTTACTCTTCGGAACGATTGTCGGTTTCACCGTGGGAGCCGTCACTTATGGAATCTATCGTTTCCTTCTTCGCGTGAACAGTATTACTAACGTATTAAGATTCCACGAAGATCGCAAGCTCGTGAAACACCCCTCTCACATGCAACACACGTCAATCATCATCTACACCGGATTAATCACGATTGCCGCATTTGCCGTGTATAGTATCTGGTGGAGAATCTAATAATTTACGATTTTAGATTTACGATTTTAGATTCGGCAGCTAGAGTTGCCGTAAGCAAAGCGCCCCGCAGGAGTCCACGAACCTTATGGACCTTATGAACTTTCGACTTTATAAATAATATAATCGGGAGTGTCGAAAGTTTTTTGGACACTCCCGATTATATTATTTATTGATCGCACGATTAAACTCGTCCAGTAAAGAACGGAAAGTCTCTTTCACGGAAACGATCTTTGTGGCCCGGAAAGCATTCGCCCCGGCAAAAGCGTAACCGTTATCCATGTTTCCCTTGAAAGCATTGTACAAAGCCGCAATGATACAATAAGGACTCTTGCTTATATCACACGTTTTGATACACTTGCACATACACGTTTTAGGCTGTTTCTGCCCTTCCTTCACCTTTTGAATAAACTTGCTGAATATCGCCCGTCCCGGCATTCCCACCGGACTTTTGATAATCTGTATATCTTCCTGTTTTGCCTCGATATAAGTCTGTTTGAAAATATCGGATGCATCACACTCTTCCGTGGTCACGAAACGAGTACCCATCTGTACCCCGGCTGCTACCATATCCATAAAACGCTTAATATCCTCTCCCGTGTAGATCCCACCGGCTACGATCACCGGTATTTCTTTCCCGTAATGCGTTTCAATATCCTTCACCTCGTCAATCACTTCCGGTAAGATATGTTCCAGCGAAAAATGTTCATCATTGATTTGTTCATCTTTGAACCCGAGGTGTCCCCCCGCTTTCGGTCCTTCCACGACAAACGCATCCGGCAGGTAATTATACAAATTATGCCACTTCTCGGCAATAACCCTTGCCGCACGTGCAGAAGAAACGATCGGGACCAATTTGGTCACGCTATCCTTTTGCAAGAAACTCGGCAAATTCAACGGTAATCCCGCACCAGAGAAAATAATATCCGCTTTTTCAGCTATCGCTGTCTTCACCATATCCGTGAAATTAGACATAGCAACCATAACATTCACGCCAATCACACCCTTTGTTTTCTCACGAGCTTTACGAAGTTCTTCCTTCAATCCCATGATACTAGCTTGAATATAATCTTTGGATAAATTCCGATATAACAAACCTAATCCCGCACTGGAAATCACACCAACTCCTCCCTCATTTGCCACCGCAGACGCTAATCCTGAAAGTGATATACCAACACCCATACCACCTTGTACAATGGGAACTGAGATCGAGAGATTCCCAATGTTTAATTTTTTCATCATCATATATAAAAGTATTTAAGACAGTCAAAGATACTCTTTATTATTAACATTTACACTTTTACACTAAGAATAAACAGGTTAGCAACATTATTTACATTATACAACACGATTATTAACATTGGCATATTTCTTGCATAAAACCTTAAAATCATTTTAGCGTAATATAAAGTATTCAAGACAAAAGAAAATCATTTGATATGAAAAGATTTACACGTGTTACTATAAAAATGCTATGTTTGAGTATCATTGGAGCTACAAGCTCCCTATCAATGGCACAAACTAAAGAAAATGAAAAATTAATCCCATTCGGCGACTTTAATAGCTGGATGGTTCGCATCATTGACGAATCGTTCGTTATTGGCGGTAACACGAAAACCCTTTACGAGATTGCCCCGGTAGACACAATTATAGGAGACAAACCATACATTAGTTCCACGGTTTCCCCTTGGAGAACATCCAACGTTATGGCCAAAGTCAGTGGAATCACGAAATGTAGTATCTCCGTTTTCCCGGAGAAAAGAGACGACGGCTATTGTGTACGTGTCGAAACACTCATGGAAAAATGTAAAGTGCTGGGCATCGTGAACATCACCGTACTCGTACCAGGTACAATTTATCTGGGGCAAATGCATGAACCGATCAAGGACACGAAAAACCCACAAAGTAAACTGAATGCCGGAATTCCTTTCACGGAAACTCCAAAAGCCGTCGTATTTGACTACAAGATGGAGACTCCCGGAACAGATCACCGGATAAAAGCAACCGGTTTCAGCAAAATTGTTGACGTACCGGGACGAGATTCTGCCGAAGTATACATCATCCTTCAGAAACGCTGGGAGGACGAGAAAGGTAACGTGTATGCCAAACGTATCGGTACAGCCATAGAACGCCTTTCGGAGAATACTCCCGACTGGAAAAACGACCACAGGCTGAACGTACTTTACGGGGATCCGACAAACCAACCCGGTAGCAAATCTTACATGCAATTAATCCCCAAAGAACAATCTTTATACTGCATCAACAGCAAGGGAAAATCCGTACCGGTGGAAGAAATAGGTTGGGGTGATACAAATGATAAACCCACGCATTTATTCTTACGTGTATCTTCCAGCTATGGAGAAGCTTACATTGGTACCGTGGGAAATAAACTTTGGGTAGATAACGTTCGGTTGGCTTATTAAAAATAAATTTCACTCGACAACCTTCCCTCTCCCATGCAAGGGGGGGGAGGGAAATGCATGGTAGTCAACTCTCTCCGCACCCGTAAAAATTGGAGAAGACAGTTCATAATAACAAATCAACTTTACCCCCAGCTCAATCCTGAATTTTCTTGAATTTGTCTAAATTATTATTATCAAATTTTGATCATATTCTAATCATACTGTTAGCCGCTCCCATTCCGCTCCCATTCCCATCCTATTCCGCTCCTATTACAATAACAAAAAATAGGCATTTATTAGTATATGTAATGATTTTATTACATTTATAATAACAATATAATCACATGATACTGGTTACATCAAGTAGAAACTCCAGCTAAACATTTCTTACACAGGAACAAACCTTTCTCTTCACATGTTACATGAATCGTTGAGTCATATTCTTCCCACCTTTCATCCCACGTAGCAGCAAAAATATTCCCAGTAAAATAAACGGAATACTCAGCACCTGTCCCACATCCAAGTTCATCTGATCTTCGAAAGGGACTTGCCGTTCCTTGATAAATTCGATTAGGAATCGGGCGACGAAAACAAGGACGAGGGTATTCCCCAAAAGCACTCCCCGGTAGTGCTTCAACCCAATCCGTCGATATAGAAGCAAATTCACCCTAAAAGTTAAAAAATAGGCCAGTGCTTCATAAACTTGAGCCGGGTGACGGGGAACCAAATCTACCTGTTCAAAAACAAAAGCCCACGGCACGTCGGTTTCTATACCAATCATTTCGGAATTCACTAAATTGCCCAAACGAATAAAACCTGCCGCTAAAGGTAAAACCAAAGCGATCGTGTCAAGAGCTCGTAACACTTTCTCTCCCGTGATCCGGGAATAAATTACCATGGCAATTATCCACCCGACAAGCCCCCCATGACTAGCCATCCCTTGGTAACCGGAAAAAATGACAGTTCCATCCGTTTTCACCCGTATCGGAAGCAAAATTTCCAACGGGTGAGCAAAATAATACTCGTACTCGTAAACCAAACAATGCCCCAAACGAGCCCCCAAGAATAACCCGGCAATACTCAACATCACGAGAATCTGGAGATGCTCCCACGGCATCCCGTTCTCCCGGTAAACTCGTTTCAGTATCCACACGGACAACATCGTCCCCGCAATCAACAGGATACTATAATACATGATCGGTACCTCGCCAACCCAAAATGCAACGGGATCAATATTCCACTCGGTATACTTCATCACTCGCAAAAGTACTCTTTAATCGAGATTTACACAACAGGCATTTCAAAGTGAATAATAAATTAAAGTCCATAAGGTCTATAAAATCATAAGTTCACCACGAAAGACTCATTTTCTCCCACGTTTTTCATGCAACCTGACATCTTTATAAAACACTTCACGCCATCCTCTCCCCAATAATTTATTAAATTTAGCTATCATTTCCCGATTCTGCTGATCTTCATCGAACACGAAACATCCCAGATTCTGGTAACGGAAACCATATTTCAACGCAATAACGCGTAAAAAACTATCAGAATATGCGGGGTAACCATAATAATAATAGGTATCTTTATGAGAAGGTAATTTTATTTCATCATGTTTTATATCATTAAAATCAATCATCAAATGTACAGAATCAACTTCTCCCAAATGAAACG
>DYVS01000252.1:0-8808 GCA_020743075.1 Butyricimonas virosa
ATAACTGATAAAGACATCAGCTGTTGGTCCGTAAGTTTCCTTGTAAGGAATAGATAGGGTTGTATTGGAATTATTTAGCATAAAGCGTTTGCGTTCCATGAATTTCTGATTGGAATATACCTCATACAGTACATATACCTCTTTAGCGGATGAACCTACCAAAATTTTGGCATCTTCACCGGGAGCGCATATCGTTTTCTCCTGCACGCACCAATAGTAAGTAGGATAGGGTGGGCGTTCGTCTTGAGTGGAATAAAGATATACGACCGTTTGGTAAGTAATATCTTTGTCGTTCCCCGTACCCGCAAATTTCAATAAGTATGCACCGGAAGGTAAGGATGAAAAATCCATTTCCAACTTTTTGTCTTCTCCGGTTGTGAACGTTCCTTCTCGAACTTTTTTGTCAATAGGTAGATTCCCTTCGTCGTATTGCTCTCCTAACTTCTGTAACGGTTTAAGAGAGAGTAGTTCGTATGTGATGTTTTCTGACAGGGGATAACCGAGTTGGTTTTGGGTTGTAACCAGAATCTTACTTGGAAGATCTTTATTGATTTCAGGGGTTATGAGGGAGGTTAATTGATAACGTTGATTTGTGATGATAATCGGGTATTGTGCCTCCTGAGTTTCCCCGTTGGACGTTGTAACCGTGATGGAAACCGTGTAGGTTTCGAATCCTCGGTATATTGCAGGTGTATTGGGTGATTCTTTCGTTTGGAAAGAAATTTCAAATTCTCCTTTTGCATTCGTTTGTGTTTTTCCTGCTGCAATCGTATTTTCTTGGAGCCCCCAATCAAAAGTACGGGCTTGTACGGTATAGGTAACCTTGCTATTTTCGATGTTGACCCCGGAATAAGTTTTGGCAATACCGGAAACGGTAAGTTGGTCTCCTAATTTGTAAGCGTTTTTCAGTGGATTAAATGTGATTTCGAATTTCGGACGTTTATATTCTGCCACGGTGATCATTTGCCTTCCTCCATCGGTAGTGATCATAAATGTTCCATTCAGTACTTCTTGCGGCAAGGTGAACTTTCCGGCAAAGGAGCCAAATTTGTTTGTTTGGACTTCTTGTTTTGCGATAATCTGTTGATTCATGTCTTGTAACGTTATCGTGTATTTTTTCCCAGCGATCGCTTTTGAGACATCTTGAGTGGCTTCCCAGCTGATACCGCTGAAGTATACGATCTGTCCGGGACGGTATACAGCCCTGTCCGTGAAAAGGTTTACCGAGGATAATTTGGCATCTGTGCGACCCATGTATTGGTAGGGAAGGCGATTTATCATACCATGATTGTCCTCTCCCAAGGTTACTTGATAATAATTGTCGGGATTGGATTCATTCAACGTGGCAATCCCGTTTCTGTCGGAAGAAAATTCTCCTGCGAGACTGTACTTTTGTCCGTTTCTCTTGTAGATTTTTACTTTTGCACCTTCGACGGGTTTTCCACTGATGAGATCACAAACGAGAACATTATAATTTATTTCTCCTGTTTTGCGAACAATCGTGGATAGCCGGCTGGAACTGAAATAGGATGAATCCGTTTTGGAATTATTTGCGTAAGACACGGTTAACTGGTAGCGTCCCGTGTTGGGCACCGGAAGTTGTAGGGTCGTGTCCCGAGAATCCAGTCGTTTGGGAAGACGGTACGTGTGAGTCGATATTTTTTCCAGTTTCGGGGCTCTTTTGTTTAAATTCAAATATTCCAATGTGGGTTCTGTGATTTTGTACAGCGAGATTGCAATCTCTGATAGATTCTTGAAGGAAAGGGTCACCTCTTGTTTGTGTCCCGGGTACACGTTAGGATTTATAGAATAGGATACGGTAGTTTGGGTGATTTCCTTGGCTAATTGTTTTAGAATGTCTATCCGGAAATACTTGGGGAACTGGCGGATACCGTTATTACATATAGTCAAAGCTTTTTGATAATCTCTATTGTCTGTAATATAATTTCCCCGACAATAATATTGGGCAAGTTTGTAAAGAATTTCAACTTTGTAAGGATTCTTGTTATATTGTTCTGACAACTGTTCTAAAGCTTGAATGTATAAGGAATCGTTCTGGCTTAAACCGATGATATTATTTGCATATTCCAAACGGTCTAGATCGGAAATAAGAATGGCATCTGTGCGTTGAGCTGCGATCTCGGATTGTAACAACGATTGATAAAGTTTGAGCGTATATGAATAAGCATCCATTTTTTTTACCTCGATAGGCATTTGTACAAATTCTTTCACCGGGGCGAACAGTAATTGCTTGTTCATGGTAGGTTCTTGTTTGGTGTAGCGGGAAATAGTGTTCAGTATGTCAATACTGCGATACACAAGGAAATCGTACATTGTGGGACGAAGTGCCGGTGAGTTTTTCCCGAGGACGAGAATTTCTTTATACGTGAGGCAATTTACCTCGGAGAGCTGAGGTTGGGCTTTTACCGCATCCAGTGCGTGTTGGAATATTTTTTCTCTATATATATTACCTGTCCATTCTGCCATATTGTGAGGCACGTAACCCGTGATTGGGGTTCTCCGGTTGATTCTATATTGTTGGGTATTGAAGTACATTTGATAAAGTTCTGCCAATAACGAATGGAGAATACTTTTTTCAACAATATTCTGGTCCGTTTCTATGTATTCTTCCAAATTTTGTAACATGGGTGGAATACTGTCTACGTCAATTAAAGATTGGTATTTGATCTGGCGGATTAATGATTGAATCAGTAATGGAGAATTTTTTTCTTTTACTGCTTTCTGATAAGCCTTTTGCGCCTCGATTAAGGCTGTTTTCGGTGCTGCCTCGTTTTCTTTGTCGGAAACATTTTTTTGTCCGAAAGCGACAAGTACGCCGAATATTAATACTGTGATAATAAGTAATCTTTTCATCATATCGTTATCTGTTTAATTATACTTTTCCTTTCTATGTTTATCGCAATTCCCGGGGGAAATGTTATTACATAGATGCGGGGAGAACAGAAATTCCATAAATGTAAGAATAAATAATTGAAGTTTTTTAGAATTATGTAATTGATATTAAGTCGAAAAATTTAAATCTTTGGATATTGGTGAATTTTACTATATATTTGTGGTGATGGGAATAATAGCGTGATTTATTGATTATTAGTTATTTATATATATATACTTTTACATTTTAGAGAATGATGAATCGGCTCACGGAAAAAGTCTTGTTTGAAAAATTGCAACAAGGAGATCAGAAAGTTTTGAAGAACTTTTTTGATGGTACTTTTGCTTTGTTTGTTGCTTTTGCGCAGGATTTTTTGGGGAAAGACGATGCTTGTGAGGATATTGTACAGGATACTTTTGTTACCTTCTGGGAACAGAAAGAATCCTTTGAAAATATCTACTATGTAAAAGCATTTTTTTATAAGACAATACGTCATAAGTGTTTGAATCATATTCGTCATCAGAGGATTGCTTCTAAATATGCAAATTCCCTACAAAAGGCTCAAGGGGAGCTTGAGAGTACAACTTATTATGTAGATGCCATTATTCAAGAGGAAGCATCTCGCATGGTATATGAAGAAATTTTAAAGTTGTCTGAAGTCGGTCGACAAGTGATGTTGTTGGCATTGGAAGGATATTCTAATGATGAAATTGCAGAAAAGTTGGGTATTTCTGTGAATACGGTTAGGACACATAAAGCACGAGCTTATCAATATCTTCGGGGACGTCTGAATGAATTACGAATTTTGCTTCTCTTATTACAGCCATGGTAGCATAATGTCGTGGTAATTTGTAGAATATTTTATATTTATGTCGTTTGTAATCTATTGATAATAACTTCTATGTAAATAATTCTTTAAAAAAATGTCGTTTTTTTAAAGAAAGGTGTCGTCTTGTTTTTTCTCACGAGTGTTGTAGGCATTGAAAAGGAGAAATAAGATGATGAAAAAGATTGTTGATGCGATTAAATTGGGAGAGAGTGTTGGAAGAAAACTATCTGATAATGCGACTGAAGCAGATAAACAGCGAATCTCTGACTGGAATGAAACTGCGTCTGATAAAGAGGATGTATTGAAAAAACTATCAGACTCGGATTATATTCAGGAAAAAACATTGTATTATAAAAGTTTTGATATAGCGGGGGCCTGGAAACGGGCGAAAGTCCGGAAATTAGCTCAACAGAAAAGTAATCACTCTAGGATGCGGAAGCTGGTCTGGGCGACTGCGGCAACCGTGGCTGTTTTGTTAAGTGTTACTGTTTATTTATTCCAACAAGATGATATTGTAAAGGAAAATGTGGAGGTTCATCAAGCGATTGCCAATATATTACCGGGACGTGGGGTTCCTGTTTTATATCTTGATGATGATAGGCAAATTGCATTGAATGCAGATACGTTAGATATTGAAGGAACAAGAGGTATAGAAGTTGGAAAGAAGATGATCACTTATTCAAAAGATCAGATTGGAAAGGAAGAGAAATATAATAAGATCGTTGTTCCCAAGGGGGGAGAATTTCATTTGGTATTAGCTGATGGGAGCGAAATCTGGTTAAATGCAGAATCTACATTACAATATTTTGTACATGATATAGCAAAGGAACGTGTTGTATATCTCCAAGGAGAGGCTTATTTTAAAATTGCTAAAAACGAGCAACGGCCTTTTAAGATTATTTCCGGTGAGCATGAAGTGAAAGTATTAGGGACAGAGTTTAATGTCAATGCTTATTTAGGGGCTCCGATGATCTACACTACGTTAATTGGAGGAAAAGTGAATGTGGGTGTTGTTAATCGCCCGGATATAGGGCAAGTTTTACAAGAAAATGGTAGACAGAGTGTTTATAACCCGAGCAATAAGAGTATCTCTTTACGCCATGTTGATCCCCGGATTTATACGGCTTGGAAAGATGGTAATTTTATTTTTAGATATTCGACATTGAGGGAGGTTATGCAACAACTATCTCGGTGGTATGATTTTGAATATGAGGTGCCTGATATGCTTTTGGATAAGTACCATTTCTCCGGAGAGTTTAAACGTTTTGATAATCTTGACCGAGTGCTTGAAATTATACGCTCGACAGGTATTCCTTTCGTTTTAGACATTAAAAATGGTAAAGTAATTATCCGGGAAGAAGCATAATAACTATTTATACTTAAATCAATTAATTCATTAATTTATGATTAAACTTTTGCGAGGGAAAAAAAGAAAGTATCCTGGAGAAAGTCGAAGTAACATTTTTGTTTGGCGAGCTATTTTCGGGGTCATGATTCTGGTTGGGAGTTCTGTATTAGTGACAGCACAGACTGGAATGAAGAAAAATGTACAAACTCGTGATGAGAAGGCAATCCTTGGAAATAGTTTCAGTGGAAATCAATTGAAACGTTTTCATCCGACTAATCTTTTGAAAGCTTTGCAGGTAGTTGAACCCTCTATGATAATAGATAGGGCTGAGGAGTGGTATGGCTCTGATCCTAATTACGTACCGACTGAAATTACTTTTCGAGGTGTAAAAACAATTTTGGGAAAAGAGGGAGGAGTGTTACCATTGATTGTTGTCGATGGCTATGAAATATCGATGGATCGCTTGGCTGATTTCGATATAAATCGGGTGGAACGTGTAACTATTCTTAAAGATGCAACCGGGACTGCTATTTATGGTGTCCGGGCCGGGAATGGTGTAATCGCAATTACAACTAAAAAAATGCAAGCAGGTAGTCTTCGCTTACATTATCGTTTTGATGGAGGAATTGATATTGCAGATCTGAGTAGTTACGATATAATGAATGCTTCTCAGAAACTGGCATTAGAGAAAAGTATGGGTATGTATGATGGGAATGATGCTCTTTATCAAGAACGACTGAAAAATGGTAACACGAATTGGTTGAAAGTACCTCTACAAACACCATTCCGACATAAACATCAACTTGAGGTAGAAGGAGGGGACAGTTCAATTTTGTATCGGGCCTATTTCTTGGCAACACCGGGTAATAAAGGTGTCATGAAGGGCTCCAAGCGGGATCATTATGCTATCGGAACCCGTTTAGATTATCGAAATAGTAAGTTATATGTTTCTGATGAGTTACGTATAGATGTGATTTATGGAAAAGAGTCTCCTTATGGTGTATTTCAGGATTATATACTGATTAATCCATATTATCGTAAGGGAAGTGGGGGACAACACTCTGCATCTGTTATGGGAGAGGGAACTTTTAGTGAACAAGTATCCCCGTATTATGAAGCCTCTTTATCCAGTTTTTCAAAATCGAGAGCTACAAGGGTAATGAATACCTTGAATATGACTTGGCAGATCATGGAACATCTGGAGTTATCCGGTAATTTCACTTTTACGAAAGATTTTAATAAGTTCGATCAGTATATTTCTTTTAAATCGGAATATTTTAGTGATCTACCTTTAGATAGTGCCGAGTTGGCCGGTCAATATAAAATCCGTCGGGAAAATACTACAATTTATGAAGAAGATTTAGTTTTAAATTATTCGAATCAGTTTGAGCGTCACAATTTGAACGTGTCATTAGGGATTCACGGGTATGCGGCAAAAGATTATAGTGACAATTATATAGGTGTCGGCCTGCCTAGCGATCATATGGACTATATTTCTTTTGCAAAGACTTATGCGTTTAATACAAGACCTGGAGGCCGGGAGGCATTTGATCGTCTTTTTAGCGGATATTTAAGCGGTAGTTATAATTTTGATCAGCGTTATGGATTGGATGTTAGTCTACGGGCGGACAAGTCATCCCGTTTAGCTCCTAAAAAACGAGTTGCTATGGCTTGGTCTGTAGGGGGATATTGGAATGTTAGCAACGAGAAATTTCTGCAGGAGAGCCATGTTTTAAATCAACTTGTGTTGTCGGCCGGTATTGGTATGACTCCGGGATTCCAGTTCGATTACGATCAAGTGAATCCAATGTATGCTTATGATATAAATAATCCTTATTTGAATGCAACAAGTAGCTCCAATAAGCTGGGTTTAGTGACATTGAATCCGATCAATGATTATAATAAAAAATTGAAATGGAGAAGTGATCATAACTTCTACGTTGGAATCCGGTTTACTCTTTTCGATCATTTATCAGCAAACGTACGCTATTACAATACGTTGAGCAAGGATGTTGTTACCCGGATAAAGGATAATGTTGTAAATGGTTCCGCTTGGAAATGGAATAATGGAGGAGAGATTCGGAATAGCGGGTTAGAATTCGGGTTAAATGCAGACATCTTGAAAGATGTAAAAGGGTTGTCTTTAGGTCTTTTGTGGAATGGAACATTCAATAAAAATAAACTGGAAACTTGCCCGAGTGATTTTATGACTGAGTGGAATAAAAGTAATCAAACATCAACCCTTCAGCTAAAGGAAGGAAAAGCGGTCAATGCAATTTATGCGGTAGATTCAAAAGGAATTGATGCACAAACTGGTAAGGAAATTTTTAAGACACTAAATGGAACCGAGACGAATCAATGGGAGGCAATTAACTTGGTCTATCAAGGAGATCCGACTCCCAAGTTGGCAGGTAGTTTTGGTTTATTGGGAAGTCTGAAAAATTGGAGCTTTAATTGTATGTTCCGTTATTCTTTCGGGGCTAAGATATACAATATAACGGCAGTGAGATACGTGGATGAAGCCTCTATCGGGCAGAACGGACCGATTGATATGATGGATAAATGGCAAAAAGCTGGGGATCAGGCTGAATATTTAGGCTTTGATAATTCCATGACGTTACCGACATCTCGCTTTGTTGAATCAAGGAATATGATTTCTTTAGCGTCTTTACGGGTGGATTATCAATTTGATAAAAATCTGGCAAATAAATTATATATGCAGGATTTGCATCTTGGACTAAGTTGTAATGACTTGTTTCATTATTCATCGGTTAAAATGCCTAGAGGGTTGATTTATCCTTTCGCCCGCAGTTTCACGTTGTCACTTCAAGCTACCTTTTAAAAAGAAATAATTATGAAGAAATTACTATATATGGTAGTGGCGGTATTGGCACTAAGTTCATGTAACAATTGGTTTGATGTCGCCCCGAAAGAGGAATACATAGATGAGGACGCTTTGTTCAGTAGTGAATCTGCATTTCGTAATGCGTTGAATGGGATTTACACGGAATTACGTTCATCTGAGTTGTTTGGTTCAAATTTGGGTTTAGGGGGAATAGAGTTTATGGGACAAACTCTTGTGCCTGATTCCGAATTGAAACCGATTGCAGAATTTGATTACGATTCTCCAATCATGAAAGAAAAAATAGATCAGGTTTGGGCATCCATGTATCATGCGATCTATTCATGTAATAATTTGCTCCGGTTATTTGATAAGAATCAAGATGTGATTTTTGTAAAAGGAGCGAGAGAAGTGATGCTGGCAGAGTTAAAAGTGTTGCGGGTGGCAATGCATTATGATTTGGTTCGTTTGTTCCATCCGGCATATACCTCAGAACCCTCTTTTAAAGGTGTATATTGGAAAGAGAGTACGGGTGATGAGCTACAACAAATGTCAACGGAAGAATTGTGTACGAAAATGTTAGCTCAATTAACAGAGGCGATTGCGATTTTGAAAAAATATGATCCTATTTATACTGGTGAATCTTTGAATGCAGATGGATTGTTTGGAATGGCGCCTTCTAATCGAGTGTGGAAAATGAATTATTATGCGGCTTTAGGATTAAAGGCTCGTATTGCATTGGCATTAGGAACGGAAACCGGATACCTTGATGCCCGGGCTTGTGTGGATGAAATACTTGAAGGCGGATATTTTTCTTTTGCAACTTCTGCCGGGACTGATTTGGCATTTTCCAGAGAGCATTTGTTGGGGTTACCTTCCCCGAAAGAGGGCTTACA
>DYVS01000253.1:0-2669 GCA_020743075.1 Butyricimonas virosa
GGATTCGAGGCTATTTTCTTTTCTCTCCTTCAAAAAAATATCTATTTTTGAGGAAAATATCATGCCATGTGTGAAATAAAAGAAATCGCAGAAGAACACCCGTTCTGGGGATATGTCGTTTGGATAGAAGGTAAAACAGTGAAAACGTTATACCCGTTATTGAACCAGTACTTCAATATAGAAAAAGAAATATTCTTCCCGACGTTCTTTTATTACGAAACACAACAACTTGATCCAACAACAGGTACTACCTACACTATAAAATCATTTGAGAAATACTGGCAATACTACGTTGAAGAAAATAACATTTTCCCTCTAGTGTTTCATAACCCAACGATCCCCAAGAATTATAACACCATCATCAAAGAAAACCATGAATATTTCCAACGAAATCCCACGTTGCTATGGATGTTCTGGCTTCTAGCTTATTTCATCACACGCAACCCTGCACAAGAAACTATCGAACGTTCCATGAAAGATGAAAAGTTGGAAGAATTTCTATCCGACGTGAACTCCGATATGAATAACCTTCTCTTGTTCATCCAAAAGAATCAACAACTACTCTCGTCTAAAAACAATAACTCCCAACCCGTGCAAATAAAAACAGCCTACGGGGACATCTATTTATCTAACAAGAATAACTGGTTCTTGCGGCATTTAAAAGAGTACGTTGAAAAATATTGCGTGCCAGAAATTGTGACAAATACTTCACCCCGTAAAGGTGCGCCACAAGACAAGGTTATGAACACCATCATTATTCAACTTTATCGATTCTTCAAAGACCGCAGCACGGACAAGGACAATAACAAAATATCGAAGGGTGTTTGCCTTCTCATTATCATGTTCCTTCACATAATCCACAAGATACATTGCCACACGGAAAAAGAGATAGAAGAACTTCGACAACTAAAAAAAAGAAGTGAAGGAGAAGAAAAAGAACGCTACTCACGCTATCTTGATATGACAAAAAGACAGTCTGAATGGATAAAACTTGTCAGGGAACGCATTCGTGACAACATGACAGTGACAGATGACAGTCTAGTTGACTGGAATTTCAATTTTCTTACAAACCTCTCCAAAGAAGATATAAAATACTGGTAATTAAGCACTTTACTACACTTCTACAAAAGTCAGATAAATAGGGGATAATTCCAGTATTTAACTGACTTTTTTATTCATCGAAAGGTTTGGCATTTGCTGCATGGAGGGTAACAAGCTGATCACTGACAAAAGACGTGACAGTTTGCCCTCAAACGGAATAAAAAGGTACCGTTATTCTGGATGAGAATATTATAAACTTAAATATTTTTTATATGAAGAAAACAAATTCTAATATGTTACAATGCCAAATCGAAATCTGCACGAGGGAAAAAGTTGAAAATGGATATTTCATTAAAACTGAAATTAAGCCCGTGATAATTGCGGTAATTCCAGACCTAACTAAATTACCGAAGAAAGACAAATTAGCACGGGAAGTCTTAAATGACGAACTTCTCGAAAAAGATGATCCAAAACATTTTTGTAAAGCGGAGTTATTTTACTCGGAAGGAATCGAATTAATCGATCTCAACGGGAATCCAATCCCGAAAGACACGCCAGACGTGCTAGTCATGGTCGGTTCAATCAAGGAGCAAAGAATTATCAAAGCAATCCACGCTCAAAATCTCTCCTCTATTGCCAAAGGAGACGAACAAAAGATTATTACAAACGTGGTGATAAAAGAATTCTCCACCGTGGAGGAATGTACCAAATACATGGGTGTGAACAACATCTTAGATCGTACCATGAAAGCGAGCGAAAAGGTTGCACTAGCTAGTAGACATAACGACAAAATTGAAGAAATTGCAAGAGTCGGAGAAGCCGAAGGCGTAAATATTAATATCGTAATCAAAACTTGCTCTGGAGGGAATATGATCACTACAACTCAATGGAATGACATGGTGAGAGGAAAGCAAATCGAATTACCGGAAATCGACCTTGAAACGGGAAAGAAAATCATATCCCGACTGAAAGAACTTTGCAACAAAGAAAAACAGGGGATAAACAGATTTTGCAGAATATATTTCCCGATAGTCAATACAAAAAACGAGGAAATGTTCTCGCTTGACGAAAGGCTGCAAACCACGTTAAATATACTTGGTAAGCTATCACCTACCGACTTAACCAACGAATCAGAAACAGGTGATATAAAAACACTCGTTGAAACGGCGTGGGAGGAAATAACCAATCCCGCACGACAAGAATAGCCATCTATCTATTTAAAACACACAATCTTCTGTAAAACAATGATGCTTTCCAGTGGAAAGTAAAGGGCCCTTTTACGTCATATTTTTCGGAAAGAAGTGTAACGTTCTTTGAAATATTGAGAAAAATCAAGTAACAAAATACTTGACGGGGAGATTAGGATCACAAAAATCGGTGATCAGATTTAATTAACGCCACCGCCCTTAAAAGGCGGCGGTGGCTATAAAAAATTTAAATTTAAAATTTATGAAATATCTTGATCAATTATTTATTAACAAAGAAGATTTTTACGAAACACAAAAATTAGTTAGAACTTCCTCGGAAAACGAGACAGAAGAGATAATCAAACACCTGTTAACAGGTAAGAAACCATTACAAGTGTTATTCCCGTTAAATTCACATCAGGAATTAATCTGGGATATCAA
>DYVS01000254.1:0-2950 GCA_020743075.1 Butyricimonas virosa
TCAAATATATGATAACATGTAATTTCATACCACTTATTTTTTAAAAATTAAACGATAATCCGGCTTCTAAATTTCGGGCAAAAGGATAGGAAATACCTCTCTCTGATTTAATAGAAGATGCTCTAAATACATCACGCATAGAAACCTGCACTTTCAGATTACTCAAACCTAACTTCTGAATCCAACCATCATAAAACTCGTAACCAAGATAGACAGACTCCAACGTCAACACGTTCTCTTCTTGCACAAATCGAGAAGACATCGGGGTAGATGCCGCATTAGCAATATCCTTAAAACGTACAAGATCACCCGGTTCTTTCCAACGCTCGTAAAGTGCTCGTTTATCTTGATTTTTATTCAACCCTTCAGTAGAGATATTCTCTACTTTATTGAATAAAGCTTCATTAAACACATCTGCACCCAATTGATAACGGAAATTCAAACTAAATGACAATCCTTTCCAATTCAAAGAAGTTCCCCAAATACCTTCTATTTTCGGACGAGTATTACCACAAATCACTTCATTATCATACGAAAAATCATACGTGTAATTCCCATTTTTATCGTAGTATAACTCTTTACCGTTAGCCGGATCTATTCCCTCCGATTTTACAGCCCAAATATCATCCGGATCTGCCCCGTCATAATATCGAACCGTGTTAGCTCCCTTGCCACTCGCGTTCAGCAACGATAATTTGTCACCAATCTTGTCAATTCGATTTTTTTGCGTACGCAAGTTAGCACGTACCATCCATGAAAAACGTTTATCAAAATTCTGAATGATATAATAAGAGGCGGTAGCCGTCACTCCTTGAGAGGTCTGTTCTCCGGCATTCGTCATATAAGTTGGTGTTCCTGAAGATAGTGGCATCCCTATTCGTATCAGAAGCGGGTCCGTCACTTTATGAAAATAATCCACCGTAATATTTAAACGCTTATTTAACAAAGTAATGTCAATACCAATATTTTTATCTAACGTCGTTTGCCACTTCAAATCGGAATTACCTACTTGATCCAAAACAGCACCCAAACCGAAATAATTCATTGAACCGTATTGAAAAGCATAAGTCAACAACGTTTGGGCTGAATCGTAATTTTGATTTCCAGGATTACCAATAGAAGCTCTCAATTTCAACAAATTAATCCAACTAAAGTTATTCTGGATAAATTTTTCCTTGTGCAAATTCCAGCCTAAACCGACAGACCAAGTTGTGTTGTATTTCTTAGATGACCCAAACACGGAAGACCCGCTACTACGCAAACTAAAATCCATCAGATAACGATCGTCGAATGAATATCCCACATTAAAATAACCATTCAAAGAGCGAGAAACACTCTCGTAAAATGTAGGAACTCCGTGTTCCGGATACCCGTTCGAAAAAGAGGGATAAGTAAAATCTCCATCAGGAAAACCTTGTGCTGAATATCCTTGCACCAAGGACTTACTTGCATTAAAATTACCCCCGGCTACCAAATTGATTCGATGTACTCCTAATATTTTAGCCCATGTTACACTAAGTTCCCCTTCTGTTTGATTCAACCGGGTATTAGTTGAAGTATATTCGCCCTTCTTCAATGCTTCCGTATCTTCGAAACGCGTATCCTCTGGGGAATAAAATACCTCTGCATCATTATTCCCGTAAGTTATACCCAGTCGAGCACGTATACGCCACTCTTGCGTGGGAAAATATTCTGCCACGAAATAATTGCTTAATGAAACGTTTTTCCCTTCATTGCGACTATTCAAATTATCATTCCATAACGGGTTAAATGCTTCGAAATAATCATTTTTCTCCAACCATTTCTCGACAATCCCATCTTTATTCCGTTTCTTGAAATAAGGATTTGCTTCTGCATAAGCTTGAAAAGGTACAACAGGATTTTCTATATCTGTCACGTTAATCGAAAACTTGTTAGAGAATTGAAACTTTTCCATCCGATAGATCAAATCGATATTGCCACTAATGATTTCACGCAAAGACTCTTTCATCACCCCTGAAATACCGTTATATCCTACCCCCAAACCAAAAAGGAAACGCCCCTCACCACCTTGCACGTATAGTGAGTGTTTTTGATTTATCCCCGTACGTAATGGTTCAGCCAGCCAATAAGTGTTTACCCCACTCTCCACAGCTTCCAATTTCCCGTTATATAATTCATTCAATTCAATCTCTTTTTCCGCACTCCAATTCGCTGGAGAATACCCTCCCGCCAATCTCTCGAACTCTAATTTCTCTCTCGCATTCATCAAATTATAACTGCTCAAATCCGGTATGGAAAGATTGAGATTCCCGTTATAACTCACCTGAAGTTCTCCCGATTTAGGTTTCACAGTTTCTACCACTACAACCCCGTTAGCAGCTTTCGACCCATAGATAGCGGTTGAAGCCGCATCTTTCAATATCGTAATCGACTCTATACGATTAATATCCAGATCATTAATTACAGCTAATGACGATTCGAATCCATCTAAAATAAACAAGGGTTGATTAGGGTCAGCATCCAACTCGTCACGCAATCCTAACACGCTTGATTTCCCTCGAATCTCCATGTTCGGCAAGCGATTTGGATCCGAACCGAATTGATTATCTTCCAAAATCGCGAATGCCGGATCAAGCGTCTTCAAACTCTGTAAAATATTCTGGGACCCCATCGTTTTCAACTCTGCTGCAGTATAAGTAGAAGCCGATCCCGTAAAACTTTCCTTTTTACGAGTAAAGATACCAGTGACCACAACATCTTCTAATGCCACTTTTTCTTCTTGCATCGTGATTTTTAACTCTTGATGATATTCACCAACTTTAAACTTAGGAATTGCCACATATTGAGTTTCCATTCCGATAAAAGAAAATACTAAAACCACCGAATCCTTGGGAAGTACTAACGAAAACTCCCCATTGGCATCCGTGGCCACTCCTATCGTCGTCCCCTTAATCAAGATAGCAACTCC
>DYVS01000255.1:0-7189 GCA_020743075.1 Butyricimonas virosa
CGAAATACACTCGTAATCTCTTACCGGGATATATCCTGGAGAATCAAAAGATGTGGTGACGTTGGGCTAGATCGTCAATATCCCCCATGACTTCCTCAATTAACTGCCTCATCTCTTCCGACTTTTTATGAATCAAATTATCCATCGTGTTAATTAACCGTATTTTATCAATCACTTTTCCCAAACTCACTCGCAATTCCCTCGTTTGCCCGACTTGCCCGGCTTGTTCCAGTTTCCGGTAACATTCTTCTAATTGACGCTGATAGATTTTCATTTCCTCTACACCATTATTTATAACACCTATGCAAATAAAGCCCAGAATTTACAGGTAAACTACAATCAAGCCTTGTAAATAACTCCCGAAATGGTGTAATTTACAACCCATAATAAACAATTATTTCGTATATTTGCCCGTACAACTGAATATAAACAACTATGAGTACAGAGACGATACCTATGAGCAAAACACACCACGGACACAGTATAAAACGCGTACGCGATATGCTAGGGATTAAACAAGAAACCCTCGCGGCCGAATTAAACATGACACAACAAGCATTTTCAAAATTAGAGCAAAAAGAACAAATTGAAGACGAAATGCTTGATAAGATTGCGAAAATATTGCACGTTTCCACGGAGGCCCTGAAAACGATGAGTGAAGAGGCTACTATTAATTATATCAACACGTTTACAGATAATGAAAACGGACATTTTTTCACTCAAAATTGTCAATACACGTTTAATCCTATAGACAAAATTGTAGAACTCTACGAACGGCTAGTCAAAGCCGAACAAGAAAAAGTCGCTCTACTGGAAGAACAGTTGAAGAACAAGTAACAACAAGATATTTTCAAAAAAGTCTTGCAAGCATAGGTAAATTCATGTTCCGCTTGCAAGACTTTTCTTTTTCTCACAGTCAACCGCAAAAATCTCAAATACACGAGAAACTACAATATCATTATCGGGATGTTGACCTTATCAAACAAAGAACGCTGGCCATTTACTTGACCAGCGTTCCATTTTTATATCAAACTAATAACGATTTTCCCGTCATTTCCTTGGGCTGTGGAAGTCCCATAATCGCGAGAACCGTGGGGGCGACATCGGCCAGAACCCCGTCCCGCAAGTGATCACACTTGGAATCGGTAACCCAAATACAAGGCACCGGGTTCAGCGAGTGAGCCGTGTTCGGCGTCCCGTCCTCGTTCACCGCGTTATCGGCATTCCCGTGGTCGGCAATAATCAACACGTCGTAACCGTTAGCACGTGCGGCAGCCACGGTCTTACCCACGCACTCATCCACGGTAGCCACGGCTTTCTGGATAGCCTCGTACACCCCGGTATGTCCCACCATATCCCCGTTCGCGTAATTCAAGCAAATGAAATCAACACTCTTTTCATTCAACTGTTCCACGATCTTCTCGGTCACGATAGGGGCAGACATTTCAGGTTGCAAATCGTAGGTAGCCACTTTCGGAGAAGGTACCAAAATACGGCTCTCTCCCTCGAAAGGCTCTTCTCGTCCCCCGTTCAGAAAGAATGTCACGTGAGCATATTTCTCCGTCTCGTCAATACGCAGCTGCTTCAACCCCTGCTTGGAAATATATTCCCCGATCGTATTCTCCACGTTCTCTTTATCAAACAGGATATGTAAACCCTTGAATTTCGCATCGTAAGGAGTCATCGTACAATAATACAACGGCATGGTCTTCATCCCGAAATCCGGCTTGTCTTCCTGTGTCAGCACGATGGTCAACTCCTTGGCACGGTCGTTACGGAAATTAAAGAATATCACCATATCACCCGGTTGTATCGTTCCCACGGGCTTTCCGGCCTCGTCCACGCAAACGATCGGTTTGATGAACTCGTCAGTCACTCCCGCATCATAAGAGGCCTGCACTCCCGCCTCGGCGTCCGTTACCGGGGTACCCACACCATTCACTAACAAATCATAAGCCTCCTTGATACGCTCCCAACGGGAATCCCGATCCATGGCATAATAACGCCCGATCACGGAAGCAATCTTACCCGTGGATTGTTTCATGTGGTTCTGTAACTCCCCGATAAAACCCTTTCCACTCTTCGGGTCCGTATCCCGACCGTCCATAAAGCAATGAACAAAGGTCTTCTCGATCCCGAACTCCTTCGACAAATCGCACAAGGCAAACACGTGATCCAACGAACTATGCACCCCACCGTTAGAAACCAGTCCCATAAAATGCACCTGTTTCCCGTTCTCTTTAACATAGTTAAACGCCTTCACGATCTCCGGGTTTTGAGCAATGGAATGATCCCGACAAGCCCGGTTGATCTTCACTAAATCCTGGTAAACCACCCGTCCGGCCCCAATATTCAAATGCCCGACTTCGGAATTCCCCATCTGACCGTCGGGCAACCCGACATTCTCCCCGCTCGTGTACAACAAAGCACGGGGATTATTACTTGCCAATTCCGTGATGTTAGGAGTCGGTGTACTCCCGATCACGTCTGAATGATCGTGTTTCCCAACACCCCAACCGTCCAGTATCATCAATAAAACTCTCTTCATATCTATTTTATTTTTTGTTATTCACTTTTCTAAATTCACAGCAAAGTTAATCTTTAATATCCAGTTTAACGCCTTACAATCAAGGAAAATCAACGAAAACGTTTTAAAGCTCCCCGGCCGTTTATCCAAACTAAAAGAATAAAATATTAAAATTAATAGTACTATGTATTGCATAATACTATTTTTTATTCATATCTTTGCCTTGCATTACAAAAGAACCAAGAGATGAATATTGAAAACACACAAGCTCAAATGAGGAAGGGTATCTTGGAATACTGCATTTTACTGATCATCTCGCAACAGGACGCCTACGTGCCGGATATCATCAGTAAACTGAAAGCTTCCAAGATGATCGTGGTCGAAGGGACGATATATCCCTTGTTGACCCGACTGAAGAATACCGGTCTACTGTCATACCGCTGGGAAGAGTCGCAACAAGGTCCTCCCCGCAAGTATTACAGTATCACGGAACAAGGGCGAGGTTTTCTCAAGGAACTCGAAAACTCCTGGGATGAATTGATCTCTGCCGTGAACAGCATTAAAGAAAACCATAACAACTAACACCACACATCATGAAAAAAACATATACTATAAATTTAAGCGGCAAGATTTTCCATATCGATGAAGACGCACTGGAAAAACTACAAGAATACATCAATACCCTCAAAACATATTATACGCGAGAAGAGGACGGCAACGAGATCATGGATGACATCGAGAACCGGATCGGGGAGCTTTTCACGGAAAACTTGAAAGGACAGTTCCGCGAGGTTATCACTCTCGACGACGTGGATCAGGTGATCGCCACGATGGGTACGCCTGACGACATCATCGACGAAGACGAGCAGCCCCGGAAATCCGCCCCGAAACAGGCCAAAAAACTATATCGGAACCCAGACAACAAAGTACTTGGTGGAGTGGCCGGGGGACTAGCAGCGTATTGGGGAATATCCCCCTTGCTCATCCGGATAGGTTTCGTACTTCTGTCCTTCTACTATGGAATATTCATTATCGTATATATCATTTTGTGGATTGCCGTCCCCAAGGCCAAGACGACCAAACAGAAACTCGAAATGAAAGGAGAAAATATAAATGTCTCCAACATCGAACGCTCCATAAAAGACGAGTACCAAGAAATTAAAAACGGCAAGGGTGCCGCTTTCATGAACCGGGTAGGCGAAGGCTTATACGAAGTATTCACCATTATCGGGAAAGTGTTGGCCATTATTATCGGCGTGGCCCTCTTCGTCGGGGGAATCTTCATGCTGTTCGCTTTCCTGTCAGCATTATTTTTACCTAACCTTTATCCTTGGAAAAGTGGTTTTATGGAACTCGCCTACGCATTCACTCCCTTAAACTTCACTTTGGGTAAAATTGCTATATCATTCTTGATTGGAATTCCTATTATCATGATCATTTATATGGCGATCAAATTGTTGTTCTCCTTCAAGAGTAATAACAAGGTGATCGCCATTTCCGCCCTCTCGTGCTGGATGCTGGGACTCGTTATGCTCATATTCGTGGGGATCAGCGAAGGTCGGAGCTGGTCGATTGATGGCACCCGCTATGGAGAATCGCTCGAACTGAGTCAACAGGACACGCTCGTTCTACTTGTAAATGAACGCTACAAGATACCTGAAAATCTTTACATAGACCACAACGTCTTCCAATTAGCCTCCAGCAACATGATTACTCCGGACATCAGGATATATTCGACCGAGGGATCGACCCCGACATTACGTGTACAATTTTACACCCAAGAAGAAAAACCGGTATATGATAACATGGATTTTAACTGGAATTACAAAAACGACACGCTTCGATTTGACAATTATATCAAACTCGCGGGACAATGGAGGGCTCAAAGAGTGACACTGACTCTATACCTACCCGAGAATAAAAAAGTACTCCTTCCATCCCAAACAAGCCAATACTTGAGAAACTTGAGAGATTTTGACAGGGGTGTACGTTCCAGACTAAATAAAGACAAGATATTATTAATCATGCAAGACGGGAAACTCCAACCCCTCATGTAAACTGAAACGGCAGGCCTTCATCCCTTTGGCCTGCCGTTTCTCTCTTTTATTTCTTTGAATCAATCTCCTTTAATAATTCCTTCACCGCAGTCTCCAACTGCTCGTCCTCCCCTTTGATAATCTTCTCCGGAGAGTTGGCAATCTTCACGTCCGGTTCCAGTTGTTTGTTCTCCAGATAGCTACCGTCCGGTAAACGGTAACCCACGATCGGAATCCCAAAATACAACGTCGGGTCCTGCAAAGTCTCCCAAGACACGCTCGTCATGGTTCCCGGCACAGGCATTCCGACAACCTTACCGATTCCCTGATGTTGGTAAACCCAAGGCGTACCGTGGGCATTCGAGTAGTTCGCCTCACAGGTCACCATGATCGAAGGCTTATTCCACCTACGACTTGGCATATCGCAAGCCTCCCGTCCCCGAACGACTTGCGTGAAATATTTCTTACCACTGAACAGGATCTCAATATCCTCGTGCAAACGGCCACCACCATTGAAACGAGTGTCGATAACAATTCCTTCCCGATCATTATATTTACCCAGAATATCGGCATACACGGAACGGAAACTCGGATCGTCCATACTGGAAATATGCACGTAACCCAAACGTCCTCCCGACAAACGATCCACATCGGCAGCTCTTTGTTTTACCCATCGCCGGTAAAGTAACTCGTTCATCGTACCCTTTGAAATCGGCTCGATCACCTCATCCCAACGTTCCTTGGTAGAGGGGTCATAAATAGAGAACAATACACGTTTACCAGACTTACCCCTCAGCAGGGGATAGTAATCTTCCCCGGCTTTCACCGCTTGCCCGTCAATTTTCTCGATTACCATTCCGGCTTTCAACTTCGAACGGACATTATCAAAAGGTCCTTTCTCCAACACCTCGTCAACTAGCAACCCATCCTTTGAATAATTCACGTTCAACAAGAGTCCCAGCTCGGCAGTCGCCTCACCTCTTGACCCAGGGCGGTAACCCGATCCGGTGTGTGACACGTTCAATTCACCCAACAATTCGCTCAACAACTCGGAGAAATCATAGTTATTATTAATATAAGGTAAAAACTTCTCGTAAGCCTTGGTCATTTTTGCCCAATCCACTCCATGCATATTCTTCTCGTAGAAACGTTTGGCCTCCTGACGACGCACCCTGTCAAACATATATGCCCGCTCGGCAGCCTGATCTAGTTTCATTTCAGCGGAATACGTGATCGGACTTCTTCTCTCCGAACCCAAACTGATCTTCTGCATGGAACGTCCTCCCAACAGGAACAAATCTTTCCCATCCTTATCCATCTCCAAAGACGCCCAACCGCTGTTCAACTTATGCATCACCTTGGTACTCCGTGAACGCAGATCGCTCACCCACAAATCCATACCTCCCTCGAAAGATGCCATATAATAAAGCTTATCACCACTCTTACTTAATATCGCATCTCCCAATTGTGAAGAATTCGGCGTTAACCGCATCACCCGATCCTCGATACCTTTCAACTCGACCTCGATATTCTTTTTCTCTTTCACGGCGAGTTTCGTCTCGCCCTTTTTATCTTTCTGATCCTCTTTCTGTTCTTTATTCTTCAAAGAGGCAATACGTTTCTCCTCCTCTTTCAGCAACTCGTAATCTTCCTTGTTCAACCGGAATTTATCGTAAGCATCCTGATTCATGAACACGATCATTACATCCTGCAAAGAACCCCACGACGCATGGTTACGCATCCCGTAACGTTCACTGGAAAACAAGATGGCATTTCCATCCAACACCCACCGGGGATTACTATCAAAATAACCGCTATTGGTCAGGTTTACAACTTCCCCTTTCCCATCGGCACTCACGATGGCAATATCACTATACGGATCATGACGATTCCCGATAATTTCCATCGCGAACCATTTCCCGTCGGGAGACCATGTATACGTGAAACCATCACCCGTACGGTATTGATATTTATCGTCTGCCACCTGCCGTACCTTCTTCGTCTTCAAATCAACAACCATCAATTTCGTACGGTCCTCGATAAAGGCCAATTCCTTCCCATCCGGAGAGAATTGTGGGGCAAACCGCTCTTTGGTTGAAACCGGAAGAACGGCCTCCTCTTCGATTAAAGTTGCATTCGGGAAATTCACCTCTTCCTCACGGGCAATCTTTGCCGTGTAGATATTCCAATTTCCTCCCCGTTCGCTGGCGTAAGCAATCGTCCGGTTATCAGGAGCAAAACTCAACCACTTCTCACCTTCCGGGGTCGTGGTAATTTGTTTGGTCGTCGTGTAATCGGTGGAAGTCACGAATACATCTCCCCGGATAATCATGGCCACCTGTTTCCCGTCCGGCGAAACAGTCGCACTAGTTGCCCCGGAAGTAAAACGCAACGAGGCAATATTATCTTTCGCATTGTCACCAATAATATCCACTTTCACTTTCTTGGGACTTCCGGATGCCTCTTTCACGTATATTTCACCGTCATAACCAAAACACAAACGCCCATTACCCGCAATACTCAAGAAACGCACCGGGTGAGTCTTGAAAGAGGTCTCTGCCTTCACAGCAGAAGGATCGGCCACCGGGAACGAGTACACGTTAAATGCCCCCTCCCGCTCACTTAG
>DYVS01000256.1:0-14031 GCA_020743075.1 Butyricimonas virosa
AACACACCCAATCAGAACCACAAACATAAATAAGAATATATATATACTTTTCATCCTATTAGAAATTTAAAGTTAAACCGACTGTCATTTTACGTGGTAACGGATATTCTGCCCCATGATCAATTCCCCTATACACATCTATAACCTCTGGGTTAGCCCCGGAATAGTTGCTGAGATAGAACAAATTTTCCACCGTCATGAAAACACGAGCTCCATTCAATTTGACTTTTTTAGCCCAATCTTTAGGCAAATTATAACCTAACGTAATTTGTTTCAAACTGATCGCATGTACATTCTCTATATTCCGATCCATTAACACCTCTGTTGACGTACCTATACGAGCTAATTTAGCATGATCTCCCGGTTTTTCCCAATACGACAAATTAGCAATATCCACGAACTTCGGTTGACCAGATGAAATTGTATATTCTCTGGCATTTATCATCTTTCTACCCAATTCATAATTGAATAAAAGATTTAAATCAAAACTTTTCCAGATAATTTCATTCACCCATCCCCCATGCATTTTAGGTTGTGGAGTGCCGGCATAATACATATCACTACCATTGATTATATTATCTCCATTTAAATCCTTTATTTTATAAGTACCCACCAAACCACTCATCGGGGATTCATAAGATATTCCTCCAAAATACTTTTTATTCCCCATAAGATCATATACTACCGGAACCTCTTCTTCCGAATTATAAAAACCATCTGTTGCATAAACATAAATACCATATAACGGACGCCCTACAATCAAACCACCCGTATCTTTGTTGGTATATGATTTCTCAAAACGATTCCAATTGCGGGAAGCATTAAACTTCGTACGCCAAAGTACCGGTCCCTCTCTCAAAATATCAGCTTCAAGCTCCAACTCAATCCCCTCGTTCGACACATCCATCGCATTTTCCGTACGATTATTCACCAACAAAATAGTTCGAGGTAAGGGTACCTTGTATATCAACGACGATGTTAATTTATAATAGTAATCTAATTTCAATTTCAATCGGTAATTGAACATATCCAAATCCAAACCGATATCATACTGTTCTGATTTTTCCCAAGTTAAATCCGGACTAATTGCAGCTCCCGAGGTAACCCCACTATTTCCTTGGAAAGGTCCGCGGATAACACGCATTAATCCATGCGCCAGATAGGGATCGTTAAACACTTGGCCGGAAGTTCCGTAACTAGCACGCAATTTTCCCCAATCTAACCAATGAGCCCAACGCATAAACTTTTCCTGTGAGAAAGCCCACCCCAAACCAATAGAAGGGAAATTAGCCCACTTATTATCCTCTCCAAAAGTAGAAGATCCATCCCGACGGAACGTGAACTCCATCAAATAACGCTGTTTCCAATTGTAACTAAGACGACCGAAATAACTGACCATCGCTTTCTCCGTGAAAGAAGAATGATATGAACGGGTGGCTCTCCAATCCGCTTCCCCAAAAAATGATTTATAATCTTTTACATCCACACTCAAATCCGGATCATAATAATAGACATCATCACTGGCTCCACCTTTTCCCCACCCACCAAGCGTGTAAGTCTGATTTCTTTCCACGTTGAAACCAAGTAACACTTCTATATTATGCTGTTTATTCAAACTCAAACGATAACGCAGCAATTCCTCGTTTGACATAGCGATCGAACGTATGATATCCCCTTCCGACTTATTTTCATGATAACTTTTATCCAAGTCACTCGGGGTAAACACGTTCTTATTTCCTTGAGAATAATCCACACTTCCTTTCGCCGAAAGAGTCAAACCTTTCAACAACTTGTACTCCACATAAAGACTTCCCATAGCCCGAATATCATCACTCTTATCCACTGTTTTATTCATATCATTCAACCAATCTTCCACACCTTCTTTGGAAGCCGGCAATATCGTTTTCTGACTTCTAGGTTGCACCGTCATATGCTCAAAACGATTATTTGACAAAGCATGTTTAGTATTCCGACTACGATCAACATAAGACCCGTACACTTGCATATCCATTTTCAAATTCTCATTCGGGGTTGCCGACAAATTCGCCATTATATTCAAACGTTGGTAAGTACTCCGGTTCATAATACCCGTCTCCGAATAATACCCAGCACCCATCATATACGTAAAACGTTTAGAGCCACCACTTGCCTGCAAATTAGCATTCACCACTTCTCCCCGACGGAAAGCATATTTCCACCAATTCGTCTGATTGTTAAAAAATGGATTCAAACTATCCTGTAAATAATCAATCACCTTTACACCTGTACGTCCATTGCCCCAAAAAGCATCATACATTCCACTTCCCATTTTATAAACATCCGTATAAGACATGGGATAAACAAGCCCTTGTTGTACATTCCCCGCTCCAATCTCATTACGCTTATTTACAATATCCCACCATCTTTCCAAGCGTCCTCCTGTTTGTAACGGAGATTCAATCAATCGGGAAGCCGAATAAGATACATTAGCTGAGAACTTAGCTTCCCCCACACGCCCTTTTTTAGTCGTAATCATAATCACCCCGTTTCCCGCACGAGAACCATAAATAGAAGCCGCAGCCGCATCTTTCAGCACCTCAACCGACTCAATCATCGCCGGGTCAATATCCGCCATCGTGTTCGTTCCCGTCACGGGAGAAACAAACGAATGCATCGGAACTCCATCGATGACATACAGAGGAGAACCATCACTTGCCCCCTGAGTCAGCAAAGAGTTGAACCCACGAATAGCCACGACAGAAGCACTTCCCGGAGCTCCGGACTGATTGATAATGTTCAAACCGGCAACACGTCCCTGCAACATATTCATGAAACTCGCCGTCGGCAACTCTTTCATTTCGTCAGCTTTTATCGATGAAATAGCACTGACCACTTCCCTTCTGTTTTGTGTACCATAAGCACGAACAACCACTTCATCAATATTCTCCACATCTTCCTCAAGTACTACCACTAAAGGTTCCCCAGCTTTAAACGGCACTATTTTCTGCTTAAATCCCACGAAAGTGAAGATCAGACGTCCTGACTCCTGCGGTCCTCGAAACTCGAATTTTCCTTCATTATCGGCTGCGGTCCCGACAGTCGTCCCATCCATCCGGACAGTTACCCCGGGCAGTGGATTCTTTTTGTCATCAAACACTTGCCCTTTCACATCATACAATTTTCGCTGTTTAACCGAATCGGTCGCCCTAATTAGTATCACATCTTCCTCTATCCGCCATGTCAAGTGAGTTCCCAAAAGTAATTTGTTCATCACTTCCTCCACCCCGGCATCCTGCACTTTCAAATCACGCCGTCCGCATTTTTCCAGATCATCAACCCGATACAAAAATTGATAATCAAACGCTTTCCGCAACTCCGAAATAATATGGAGTAAAGTTCCTTGTTTCACGTCTAACGTAACCTTAGTCTTTTGGGAAAAGCAGTTAGCGTTCACCGTAAAAGTCGTAAGTAATAATAAATAAAGTCCTAATCGCATAATCTTCGTGATTTTTAACACATACCTCCCTATACGAAAGGCACACATTCGCTTTTTTTTCATACATTTGTAATAATTAAATTTATAATATGGACAATGTTCATATAGAACGGGAGGAGGTAGGAGTCCTTCCGTTTTTTATTTTGTCCCAATAACTACACATTTACCATTAATTTCCACTTTTGCCCCGGCAACCTCTTCCAACATTCGTACTGTTTTTTCAAAATTTTCATACTTTTTCAAATCTCCCGTAAAACGATAATCTTTAACCTTATCATCCGTATAAAATACTTCCATCTCGTACCATCTCTTCAGACGATCCATAATTTGTTCCAAGGTCTGATTTTCAAAAACTAAAGCCCCATCTTTCCATGCCGAATAAATAGAAGCATCTACCAGTTCCTGTCGGAAAGTATTGTCCAGCTTATTAAACACGACCTGCTCGTTGGGAGCAATTCGCACAACCCGTTCCGACATAATCACCTCAACACTTCCCTCGGCCAAGGTAGTCACCACTTCCATATCCTCCGCATAAGCAGACAAATTAAATTTTGTACCCAATACCCGCACATTAACGTCCTCACTTGTTTTCACGATAAAAGGTTTGTCCCGATCGGAAGCCACCTCAAAATATCCTTCTCCTTTCAAATAAACCACACGTTGTTCCCCTGAAAATCGCACGGGATAACGTAACTCACTCTGAGAATTTAACCAAACATTCGTCCCGTCAGCCAATTCAACTTTAAATTCCCCACCCCGGGGAACAAAAAGCACATTATACACTTGCTCCCGAACGGAATCACTCTCATTCCGATAAGATATCATTTGTTCGGCCACCCGGATATTCACGGAAGATTCTCCCCGTATCGCTTGTATCGAATCCGACAAGGCAATTTTTTCCCCTGTCGACAATACCAACATAGCATTTCCCCTAGCTTGCAAGATCGGAGTAATCTCTTTTTCAACTTGCCGCCCTTCCCGCTGCCAACGAATAACCCCGACAATACCCAACAACAAAATCACCACTGCCGCATAACGCCACCAAACAATCATTTGCCGGGAGACCTTTTTCTTACGTTGGTAAAACTCCTCCAACTGCCGTTCCACCTGTCGCTCTGAATAGGGCCACTCCCTTCTCCCCTTATCTAACTCCTCCTTTATATCTTGATAAAATTTCTGATTCTCTACTGATTCTAAAAGCCAAGTATCTAGTTCCCGACGTTTTACGTCATCGAGACAACCGGCCATATCCTCAGCCATCAAACGAGAAACTTTAAATGTATTAATTAAATCGTCTTTCATGTATTATCTTTTACAAGAAAAGACGTAACCCCTCTGAAAACGGGTGAATGAAAAGTCTATTTTTTTTAAAATTCTTCTAATAGGATCAACAACAAGACCAAGTATTCTTTTGACAATATTTCCCGAAGCGTGGCATAACCTATCTTTTTCAACGTTTTAACCGTATTAATTGATACCCCAAGCAACTCCCCGACTTCTTGATTGGAATTTCCATCCATTCCCAACAAAATTACCTGACGAGTCTGCTCCGGTAAACGATCAATGGCAGAATAAAGAATACGGAACGTCTCCTGACGCATCACTTCTTGCAAGAAAGTGGACGTTTTCAATTCATTCTCTTGAAGATACTGGGAAACGTAATTATTTTCCGCTTGTTTTCGCCTTAACCGATCAAAACAAAGATTACGAGCCGATATATATAAAAAAGCTTTAGCATTCTCCTCCGAATCAAATTCTTTCCATCGTTCGAACACTTTAAAAAAGACGTCTTGAGCTAAATCAGTAACCTCCTCTTTCTCCCCCATAACACGCTCGATAAACAAGCAAATCGGATTGAAAAAAGCTTTGAAAAAAGAATCAAAATTGTCACTACCACTCATTTTATATTACCATCTACATTCGTAAAACCCGAGCAAATATATAATTTTTATCGTTACTCTCAATATATTATACGATTTTATACTCTCCTTTTATCATCCTCAACCATTTACCTACTCCCTACCAACTCTTACATCTGTTCGTTATCTCCTCGACATTCTATCGATAAAGCATCGCTCTATAAGAACGAATACATAACGAACAGATAAGCCAAAAATAGCCCAAGGATGCATGTCCATGACAAAGGATAGACTGGAGAAACGATTGACTAACCTTTATTAGAACTTTTCCGAATCATTAGCCCGAAACCCTTCCCCCACGACGTGGCGATCTCAACAGGAGCACCTTTGGGAAAGAACTTCCTCAAACGGGCAATCACTCTATCCAGATAACGGTAAGACTCTTTAAAATCATTTCCCCATCCCTCTTTGACCAGTTCCTTCTTATCCACGTATTGATTTTTCTTCAGGCACAACGTTTTCAACACTCTTGTCTCCATCGGTGTTAGCTGATTTGTCTCTCCTTTTATAATCAGATAACGACGAATCGGGTTAAACGAAATATCATCGGAAATCTTCACGAAATCAGTCTCGACCTTCAACATTCCCATATTCCTCAACCATCGGTTCACCCGTACAACAACTTCATCCAAAAGTACCTCTTTGCGGATGTAGTCATTCGCCCCTAGGTCAAAACCATCAATAGCGTGTTGAGAATGCGTCAGAGAACTGATAAACAAGATCGGAGTCAAGAAATCCTCTTCCCGAATCTTTTTAGCGACCTCAAAACCGCTCATCTTGGGCATAATCACGTCCATCAAGATTAAATCGGGCATTTCCCTACGGTACAACCACAAGGCTTGTTCTCCATCGGCAGCATGAACTACCTTATACCCGGCTCTTTTCAAATAATCAATGCAAGTCCTTGCCTGCATGGCATCATCCTCTGCATACAAAATCTTAACCATTTTCCCGTTTGTCAACTGTTAATCGTTTTCATTTTTTACCAAAGGGATCATCACCGTGAAAGTCGTGCCTACACCGACTTCACTTTTTACCCGGATGACTCCTTCATGCGCTTCGATCACTTGTTTCACGTAACTTAGACCGATTCCAAACCCATGCACGTCAATCGAACGACCGTGGTGAATCCTGTAATACCGTTCGAAAATCTTTTCCCTAAACTTTTCCGGGATGCCGATTCCGTTGTCTTTAACGTCTATCGCAACCATCCCATCTACCTCCCGACACACGACTTCGACTTTTGCAGGATCACCCGAATATTTGATAGCATTCTCTATCAAATTGTTTATGGCATTCGGGAAATGAATATCGTCCGCCTCAATTACATCAACGCTCAACTGATAGTCAACCTTAATAGAGACATTCTTTCCCATTAACATCGGATCAAACAATGCAACCAGTGAATCAATAGTTTCTCGCAAATTTAATCTATTCCACGATATTTTAAACCCTTGTTTCCAAACAATTAATAATTTATACACGAAATTATTCAGTTGATCCACCCGTTTATGTGCCGCATTTAACAAAATTCGTTGTTTATCCTTCAAATTATCAACACCATATGAGATAATCCCGGAAAAAGCATTTTGTACGGCAGATAACGGAAGTTTCAATTCGTGAACCATACTACTCATAAATTCTTCCCGAATCTTAGATATCTGATATTGAACGAGGATCGTTTTGATCTGGTAAATAAAACACACAATCAATAACACAAACAAGACGAAAGAACTAATCAACACTCCCGTCATTTGTGCAAAAAACGTTTTATAGGGCATATCAAAATAAACAATCACACCATGATGACTTTTTAAACCTAGTTCTATCATGTTAGATACAAGTCGCCTTTTTATTTTTGAAAACCCAGTATCGGTAGAGGCAATAATATCACCAGTTTTAGTATTTACAAGCTCTAAAACATATTCATCCTCAATCCCATTACTTTCAAAGATAGACTTACATACACTATCTAACATACTAATATTTTCCCCTGACTGTTCCTTCACCAAATCATAACAGACTTTCCTAAACACACCTAAATATCCAGCATCTTTATCATAGTTAATGATTGTAGTATCTCCCTTCCAAACAAATTTCACAATTTTATCATCAGGATTCACACTAACACTTGGAGGTTCTTGCACAATAACCCGATTACCAACCAAATATTCTTCGAATCCAGATTCAACTACTCCAGACAAAATATTATTTACGGTATTTAAATATTCAACCTGCTTGAATTGAATCAATCGATTCAACCAAAAACCTTGAAAAATCAACAAACACAGTATCGCAAATATCGAAACACCCCAAACCACATGAATTTTTCTATTCATAAACCATAGTGTTATAAATCTATTCAAAGATATAGAAATTATTTTCTATCGTGTCACCCAAAAACATTTAGATAAATTAACAAAAAATCGATACAAATTAGATACAATTTAAGTCATTTCGATCGCTTATTTTTGCCTTAATTTAAATACCAAGTAAATGAAAAAGATAATATTAATAACTATTTTCATATCTATTGTTCTAGCATTTACATTAGTAAATGTAAATATAAGAAAAGATTTGACGAATATAGATATAAAAATCCAAAATATCGAAGCATTGGGGAACAAGGAAGACGGAGATGATAATCCATGCAAAGCTCCCGGAGGTGTATGTATGACATATGGAAGTGACGGGTATCCTATTTTCCACCCCGGTTTATCTATCCCATAAACAATTTACCATGAAAAAGACAGCATTTATATTTATAGTTCTATTTCTCGCGTTCGGCTGTTCCGATGAGAAACATGAGGAACCAAAACAAGATAATCCATTGTTCAGTACAAGTCGTGCCATCTCCTTGAATCAACTGGGCGAAACGATTAACTTGGAAAAAATCGGAATCTATAACCCGACAAAAGTCATCAAGAAAGATTCCTTACTTATCGTATTGGATCTAAACGGACTGAATAAAATTTCCATATACCAAGAAGACGGGAAATTACTAGGCAGTTATCTGCCAACAGGAATGGGAGCGGATCGGGGGCTCTATATCCTCACCATGAACCTTGACGACAAAGGAATCCTTTCCGCCTACGACTTCGGAAACGACAGGTTAGTTGAATTCGATTTAAATCACTTCGGACAACCTGAATTCGGACCTAAATTTATTGATATGCCCAAGGATAAAAAACACCTTTGCGTGGCAAAATCAGGTGCAACAATTATCTCTACCGGAATGTTTGACAAAGGTAGATACAGTTTAATGAACAACAATAACGAAGAATACTTTTTAAGTTACCCGGAAATACCGAGTTATCGCACCATAAACGATACTTTAAGAAGTGCTTTATTTGCCAGTAATATCATCAAGATAAAACCCGACGGGACAAAATTTGTCTGTGCGAATATGCAGAGTGGCATCATCGATTTCTGCTCTCTCATACCTTGCACCAATATCACTCGCATTGCCGAGCTGAATCTTTATTCTCCGAAAGCCACAGTTAAAAACATGCGGAGAACGCCCATTGCCTATTCCACAGACAATCTCTTCGGGTTCTGTGATATTGAAGTTACTGACAAGTACATATATGCCTTATATTCCGGCAGAAGTTACCGCAAATATAAAGATCAGATCGTATATGGTGAACGGATTGTTGTGTTCGACTGGGAGGGCAATCACGTCCACACTTATTTATTAAGAAATCCGTTCACCTCTATTTCTTTCAACAAAAAAGAGAATGCAATTTACGGTTTGACAAACAACCCGAATTCAGTGTTAGTCAAATATACATTGGATTAATTTCCGCGTGAGACCGGTCCTTGGAATGATGTCTCAGATAGGTTTCCTTCCAAGGACCTTTATCCGGAAACGGCAAATAATACCACGGAGAAACAAATCGTTAGATTAAACCATGGCAAGAGAAACACGAGACATAGCATACCCGATCGCTTTCATCGGATTTATATTACTGGTTATGACTATACTAGTAATTGATCCTGCCAGAATGAACGGGCTAACGCTTGCCAAATATTTCTGGTTCTACTCCACGTTATTACTCACGGGAGTTATAACATTCGGTCTTGCTTTTTACTCTATGTCGGTCGCAAGTATCGACATAACCAAGTCAATAATGATAGGGATTTTGACTGTAGTGATTATTGACATATCCCGCTACTCTAACATGGAAATGATGAACGCAAAAATATTTTTGCTAGTAATCATTTCCTTTTTCTTCTTCGACATCTTTTTCCACCACTATAAAAAAGCCACCAAGGTATTCCAATTCGTGCTGATCGCTTTCGCGCTACTAGAGGTAATCTGGGGATATTGCCAGTTGTATGCCTATATCCCCGATATGCAAAAAGACTTCATGCTCTCAGGCTCTCTACCACACACGAACTCCTATGCCATATTTCTGGCTATCACTCTACCCATAGCTCTCTACTGGACCATCACGTTATTCCAGAAATTAAAATACGGTTACACTCGTCTCCTTACCGGAGCCGATGAAGAACACGTGAGACTGGAAATTGTTGACGATATCCTTTTATTCCTTCTTTCTGCCCTCGGGCTAATCGGAATTCTATCCATACTACCGTTTACGGGAATCCCATCCGCATGGTTTATCGCAGGATGTAGCGGGCTATTTGTTCTGTACTTTAAACTGGACCTTCACTCCTTTATAAAGGTCTCTATACTCCAAAGTCACAAAAGAACTGCCATATCCGGGATCACTCTCTTACTCGTGATAGGCTTACTTACCACCGGTTTTTATCGATTACGGAAAGATGAAATAAACGAACATCTGTTAACCTGGAAAATATCCCTGCAAGTGCTGAAGAAAAAACCGATCACTGGTGTCGGAATTGGGAATTTCCGGAAAGCATTCGGGGATGCTCAAACAACCTATTTTGAACAAGGAGAACCAACCGAACAAGAAGTAGCCCTTGCCAAGAATCCCAACTGCCCGGAGAACGACTTCATTCAACTGGTAACCGGAATGGGACTCATCGGGATATTATTGTTTATCGGCCTTATCGTTTCCGTTCTGTTTTCCGGATTCAGAAACATGGACAAACACCCGGAGAAACTGGCTATCACGGGAGCCTTAATTGCTTTTATCCTCGCTGGATTCATCAATTCCCCCATTCAATCATTATCCCTCTCGATCTTGTTGGTATTGCTAATCGCTCTCGAGACCTCAGACATTCAGCCCGCAAGAAAAAGAATACCTAAAGTTATACCGATCATGACCTCGCTACTTTTGATCGGGATCACAACCACCATCGTTTACCCCCAGTTCGCTATGTTCAAAGCATACAAACAATGGGCCCACGGACGTCTTTACTATAAAATGAAAATATATGCCACGGCAGCTAAGATATACGCCCCGCTAACAAACACGCTACGTCATCCCTATTTTTTCATGGAATACGGGTACGCCTTATCACAAACCGGGCAACATGAAGAGAGTATCGCCATCCTTCAACGAGTGGCACAAATTCTCCCTGACCCGCAAATTTACAATCGTATCGGCAAGAGCTACCAAGCACTAGGGGAATATCAACTGGCAGAACAGTATTTTCAAAAAGCACATCACATGGTGCCCAACCTTGTGTATCCCAATTTTCTACTGGCCCAATTGTACCTTGAAATGGGCCTGCGGGACAAAACACTGAAGTGTGCTCGTCAGATACTCACGCTGAAACCTAAAAAAGAATCAGAAGAAACACTACATATAAAAGCACAAATGGAACAATTAATCCAACAACTGGATTAATCCCGCCGAGGGATCGACCGGATCCCATTCACACCATAGTACATCTAAATCCATCACTTTGGGGAGACATCATAGTCTCCCTTTCTTTTATTCTGACAAATAACTATATTCGCGACATTATAAATCAACACGCATGAAACATACCCGGCTACTTATACTATTTTTGATCTTAGGTATAACCACCTTATCAGCACAAAAGTCCCCCAAGCGAGAATTTCGCGGAGCATGGATTCAAACCGTTTTCCAGAGCGAATACGCTAAAATGACACCGGAAGAGATGAAAGCGGATTTTATTCGTAAACTCAACCAATTGCAAGAATGTGGGATCAACGCCATCATTTTCCAAATACGCCCGGAAGCCGATGCCTGGTACTTGTCGGAAATAGAACCTTGGAGCCGTTTTTGCACGGGAAAACAAGGCGTTGCCCCCGATCCCCTGTTCGATCCCATGGCTTTCTTGATCAAGGAGTGCCATCGCCGCAACATGGAGTTTCACGCTTGGCTGAATCCTTTCCGTGCCGGAACTTCCGGAACCTCCACGCTGGCAGAAACCCACGTGTACCATGAACATCCCGAATGGTTCGTAACCTACAACAAGCAGCTACTCTTCGATCCGGGAATCCCCGCTTGCCGGAAGTATATTTGCCGGGTCGTGGAAGACATTGTGAGCCGTTATGACGTGGACGCTATTCACATGGACGATTACTTCTATCCCTATCCCGTGAACGGTATGCCCTTTCCGGACGACAACAGTTTCCATACCTACGGGAAAGGCTACAAACCCGAAGAACGGGACGACTGGCGCCGGGAGAATGTCAATAAACTCATCCGGGAACTGAAACACACCATCGTAAAAACGAAAGAATGGGTACGTTTCGGGATCAGTCCTTTCGGCATCTACCGAAACAAAAAAAGTACTCCCGACGGTAGCGGCAGCAACACCAACGGGTTGCAGAACTATGACAACCTGTATGCCGACGTAACCCTATGGGTCAAAAAGAAATGGATCGATTACAACATCCCCCAGATATACTGGGAAATCGGCCACCCGGCCGCAGACTACATCACGTTGGCCGAATGGTGGGACAAAAATGCTCATGACATCCACTTGTACATCGGGCAGGACGTGGCCCGCACGATGAAAGCCTCCGAACTTACCCGGAAAATGGAACTCGCCCGTTCCTTACACCACGTGAAAGGTAATTGCTTTTGGCCTGCCAATGAAATTTTATGGAACACCAACGGTATCGCCGACAGCCTTCGGGAACACTATCACCGGGCCCCGGCACTTATCCCCGCCTATACCCACATGCACAACGGACACCCGAAAAAAATAGCCTCTCCCCGAGCCGAACGCAAGGAGAAAGGCTACACGGTAAAATGGTTTGCCCGTGGCGACCGGGAAGACCCCCGTAATCCTCAGTATTTTGTCATCTACCGTTTCTTCCCCGGCCAGAAAATCAACCTAAACGACCCGACTCATATCGTCGCTGTCACCCGCTACACGGAATGTTACATCCCTAACAAAAAATTTAAATGCCGCTACGTGGTTACGGCTGTCGACCGCTTCCACAACGAATCGAAAGGGAAAAAGATTAAGGGAATACGGTAAATTTCACCATGGTGAAATTTACCGCTGTTTATTTTACACACACCTTTATTCCAGCATCCCCTTTAACAACCTCCCCGGCTGGCTGGCCTGCATCTCAGGTGTCAGCACTTCATACGCCCTTTTTCCCCATTCGACATCTTTTCCCATCTCCCGCATAATCAACAAGGGTACATACAAATCCCCCGGGTTTTGTTTGCAAAAATGCAAAAGCGTTTCTTTCCAATCTTTAGAAGCCTTTTGAATAGCTTTCATCATAAATTGTTCTGCTTCTATCGAAGGCTTCTGGCCATTTTCCGTCATTTCATAATACTTACTTAAAGAATCATTCACCTGCCTCTCAAAGGTTTGGTTATACAACCTATCCTTTTCCAAACGAGTTCTCACACCCGGAGAGCCTTTCAACAGTTTCGTATCCGGAGCCAGATAGTCACCATAAAGAATCATATCCTTTCCGTCCATCACCATCGGAAACTTCACTCCCGCCACTTTCAATACATAATATCCCGGTTCCTCTAACTCCCCGGTCAACATAAACAACCCATTCTTTATTTCCGTCGTCAACAACGCCTTCACGCTATCCACAGGGGAAAATAATTGAACTTTACCATCTTTCACGTTAATAATATCCCCTTTCAAGGTGAAAGAATATTTCTGAGCCCAACTTACATGCACTGAAAAAAACAGCAATATGAATAATACAATTTGCTTCATCATCTTAATTCTTTATTTCAACAACTCGTTTATCTTACCTGTCAACTTCTCATCCCGCAAATTCTTCCCCGCTATCTTACCATCCTGATCTACCACCACGATAAAAGGAATAGCCTCAATTCCCAACTGTTTGGCAATCGAAGAATTAAAATTCTCCTCTATCCAGTAACTTCCCCAAGGGATCTGCTCCTCTTCATGCGCCGGAAGCCAAGCTTTCTTTGTATTATCCAACGAAATACTAATAAAATCAATGGGTTTCCCCCTGTATATTTTGTACATCTCTTTCAACTCTTGCATCATAGCCCGACATGGCCCGCACCAAGAAGCCCAAAAATCAATCACGTACACCTTCCCATCTCCCAACTTCAAATCTACCATTTCCCCCTCGGCATTCTGAACGGTCACGACCGGAAACATGGCACCAACCTCGGTACGTGACAAATTATCAAGCTTCTCTTTCAGCATACGTCCCGGCTGACTAGCCTGCATTTCCGGGCTCAATAGTTCATAACCTTTCTTTCCCCACTCGTAACC
>DYVS01000257.1:0-9890 GCA_020743075.1 Butyricimonas virosa
ACATCTGCCGGGTTGGAAATATATTTATCGGCAATCTCGGATATGTGTACCAACCCATCCTGTTTCACGCCAATATCCACGAAAGCTCCGAAGTTCGTCAAATTGGTCACGATACCCGGAACAACCATCCCGATCTCCAAATCGTCGATCGTATGAATGTTGTCAGCGAAACTGAAAACTTTAGCTACCGAACGAGGATCACGCCCCGGTTTCTTGAGTTCATCCACGATGTCTTTCAACGTGGGTAGCCCAATCCGGTCATTCACGTAACGGGATAGTTCAATCTTGTTACAGGCCTCTTCGTTACCTATCAACGACTTCAACGGGAGCCCCAAGTCTTTTGCCATCCGTTCTACCACGGCGTATGATTCCGGATGCACGGACGAATTATCCAGAGGATTCTCGGCTCCCTCTATGCGAAGGAACCCGGCACATTGTTCGAAAGCCTTTTCTCCCATGCGTTTCACCTTTTTCAATTCACCACGGCTACGAAATGCCCCGTTCTCCTTGATATAAGTAACCACGTTTTCTGCCAAAGTCGGCCCTAAACCGGAAACGTAAGTCAACAGATACTTGCTCGCCGTGTTCACGTTCACACCCACCCGGTTCACACACGACTCGACCACCCGATCCAAACTCTCTTTCAATTTAGATTGATCGACATCATGCTGGTACTGCCCGACCCCGATAGACTTCGGGTCAATCTTCACCAACTCGGCTAACGGGTCCATCAACCGACGTCCGATCGATACCGCCCCGCGAACCGTTATATCATACTGCGGGAACTCGTCCCGGGCAATCTTAGAAGCCGAATAAATCGATGCGCCACTTTCGCTCACGACAAACACTTGTATATCCCGATCATAACGTAAACTCTGGATAAACCGTTCGGTTTCACGTCCGGCCGTACCGTTACCGATAGCAATCGCCTCAATACGGTAAGAGTTTATCAGATTGGTAATCTTATTGGCTGCCTGCTTCACCTCGTTTTGTGGCGGGTGAGGATAAATAGTTTCATTATGCACCAGATTTCCCGTCTCATCCAAACAAACGACCTTACATCCCGTGCGGAATCCCGGGTCTATACCCAACACCCGTTTATTTCCCAGAGGCGGTGCCAAGAGTAATTGACGCAAATTTTCGGCAAACACTTTAATCGCCTCTTCATCCGCCTTTTGCTTACCGCTTTGCAAGTACTCGGTCTCGATAGACGAAAGCAACAAACGTTTATACCCATCTTTCACGGCCATGGTCACCTGCTCCGCACTCTCGTTACGACCTTTCACGAATATTCTCTCCAAAGACTCGATCGTTTCCTCTTCCGGGATTTCAATCGCCACTTTCAGAATACCTTCCGCCTCTCCCCGACGAATCGCCAACATCCGATGAGAAGGAATCCTCCGCAAAGGCTCGGAATAATCAAAATAATCCGTAAACTTCTCCCCCTCTTCCTCTTTCCCCTTCACGACTTTTGCCTTTACCACAGCCACCCGGTCAAAGGAACGACGCACGGTGTTCCGTGCCCGGTCGTTCTCGCTGACCCACTCGGCAATAATATCCCTGGCTCCCTGTAAAGCCTCCTCTTCATTCTCCACGTCATTCTTCACGAAACGAGCCGCCTTGTCCCACACGTCTCCGTTATCCTGCTTCATCAACATATCTGCCAAAGGTTCCAACCCTTTCGCTTTTGCCTTTGATGCCCGAGTTTGTTTTTTCGGTTTATAAGGCAGGTAAATATCTTCCAGTTCCCGTAAATCGGCACAATGTTCTATCTGTTTCCGTAGTTCCGGGGTCAGTTTCTCCTGCTGCTCGATGCTCTCCAACACCGTCTTTTTCCGCTTTTCCAGCTCCCTGAACTGCTCGTAAATCTCCCGAACCTGCCCTACCTGTACCTCGTCCATACTCCCGGTCATCTCTTTACGATAACGGGAAATGAAAGGTATCGTGGCCCCTTCATCCAATAACCCTAATAAATTTTTAATATATCTACTCTCAAAACCACTTTTTTGCGTCACGAAGGTGACCGGATCTATATAATATTCCATACGTAATTGATTTTAGATTGCTAAGATACACACTCTTTATTTAATCGCTATCTCCATTCAGTAAATAAATTAATCAAATCTCATGAAGTAATCCTAGGTAGTAATCTAATATTTCTTATCTTTGTCTAAAGCTTAAATTAAATACACCTATTATGAAACAATTAATCGCCTGTTGTGGATTAAATTGCGAAAACTGCGATGCCCGTATCGCCACGATCAATAACGATGACAAGTTAAGAGAAGAAACCGCTCAAAAATGGAGCGCCATGAACAACACGTCGGAGATCACACCGGAAACTATAAATTGCACGGGCTGCCGTGTCGATGGCTCTAAATTTGCCTATTGTAGCAATTATTGTGAAATCCGGAAATGCGTTCAAGCAAAAGGATTCAACACCTGCGGGGATTGTAAAGAACTAGATCACTGCCCGACCGTCGGTCTTATTTTCCAACATAACCCCAGTGCAAAAGAAAATCTTTTATCATCAATCTAAAGATAATACTCAACAAGCACTTACATCTATCATCGAAAATAAAAATAATCAACAGGATTACTCGAAATTGAAAATTATTATCTTTACCATCAAAATCATAAATATGGGTTCGTGGATTAGAATCACTAAATCATAAATCAAGAAATTTAGTCAGGTGATAGAAATTAAAAATATAGTCAAAAGCTACGGCGAACTAAAAGTGCTGAAAGGAATTGATCTCACGATAAAAGAAAAAGAGATCGTAACGATCGTCGGGGCTAGCGGTGCCGGGAAAAGTACGTTATTGCATATTTTGGGAACACTCGATACCCCGGACGAGGGTGAACTATTGTATGATTCCGTGAATATTGCCCGGTTATCCTCTAACAAACTATCGGAATTCCGAAATAACAACATCGGGTTTGTATTCCAATTCCACCACTTATTACCGGAATTCACAGCGTTGGAAAATGTTTGTATCCCGGCATGGATCAAGGGAATCGGAAAAAAAGAAGCGGAACTGCGGGCTATGGAACTACTGACCCTTCTCGGGCTGGCAGACCGGGTGAGCCACAAACCCAATCAACTATCCGGCGGGGAACAACAACGAGTTTCCGTGGCAAGGGCTCTCGTTAATCATCCTCGAGTTGTTTTAGCCGATGAACCTTCCGGAAACCTGGACACCCGTACCAAAAATGAATTACACCAGTTGTTCTTCACTTTACGGGAAGAACTCGGGCAGACGTTCGTAATCGTGACCCATGATACAGAATTAGCCCGCATGTCAGACAGACAAATAAAATTAAATGACGGAATGCTAATGAATGAATAAAATGAACCTTCCGGTGCGATTTTCTCGTATTGCGAATAAAACACGAAAACCTGTTTGTGTTTTCGCACAATGTTCTTACATTTGCATCTTAATGAACAAAATATTTATTTATTAATAAACCTTTCAATGAAATATACAGAAGAGTTAGACAAAGTGAGTTATTGTTTCGGTCTAAGTATTGCAAGTAATCTCCTTTCTTCAGGTGTAAACACCATTAATGCAGAAGCTTTTGTTGACGCTATTAGAACTGTCTATGCAGGTCAGATGCCGGAAATCAAACCGGAAGAGGCTAACCAGATTTTGCAGGACTATTTTAACAAACTGCAAAACGAAAGAGGTAAAGCTGCCAAAGAAGCCGGAGAACAATTTTTAAAGGATAACAAGAGCAAAGAAGGCGTAGTTACCTTGGAAAGTGGACTACAATATAAAGTAATATCCACCGGAAACGGGGCTATTCCGAAAAGTAGCGATACTGTAAAATGCCACTATGAAGGACGCCTGATCAATGGTGCCGTGTTCGACTCTTCCATCCGCCGTGGTGAACCAGCTGAATTCCCGGTAAACGGAGTTATTGCCGGTTGGGTTGAGGCTCTTCAATTGATGCCCGTGGGTTCAAAATGGCAATTATATATTCCTTCTGATCTAGCTTATGGCCCTCACGGAGCAGGACAGGCTATCGGACCGAATGAGACTTTAATTTTTGATATCGAATTATTAGATATAGTATAATTTAATTTACGAAAAACTATGAACGCAAAAAATCTAATTTTAGGTTTATCTGTTGCTGCAATCGGTTTATCCAGCTGCTGCAACACTTCTACAAAAACGAATGTATCGCTGAAAAACGAGGCCGATACTGCAAGTTTCTATATTGGTTACATGTACGGTTCTAACATCACCGGAAACGGTATTGAAGACATCAACATGGACGCTATCATCGCCGGAATGAACAGCGCTTTACAGAAAAAAGATGCTCCTGCCGACATGATGCAAATGAATATGTTTTTACAGAAATATACTCAAAAAGCCATGATGGCTAAAGCTGAAAAAGCATTGAAAGCCGGAGAAGAATTCTTGGCAGCAAACGCTAAAAAAGATGGTATCAAAACTACCGAAAGCGGACTTCAATACAAAATTGAAAAAGAAGGAACCGGAGCCATCCCGGCAGATACCAGTGTTGTTAGAGTTCACTACAAAGGAACTTTGATTGACGGGACCGAGTTTGACTCTTCATACAAAAGAGGTGAGCCTACCGAATTCCCAGTAAACCGCGTGATCAAAGGTTGGACGGAAGCATTACAATTAATGCCTGTTGGTTCCAAATGGACTCTTTACATCCCGTCAAACTTAGCATACGGACCTCAAGGTGCCAGAGGTGCTATCGGACCAAACGAAACGTTAATTTTCGAGGTTGAATTAATTGACATCGTTGACCCGAATGCTCAAAAATAATTTATTATTTGATATTTTAAACAGCTAGCAAGCCCAAGGACTCTTGGGCTTGTTTCTAATCAGAAAAACAATGAATTACGAAGTTACCGGAAAATTAATTTACAAAGAAGCTACACAAAAAATCAGTGATCGTTTCCAGAAGAGAGAATTCGTGATAGAAGTTGAAAACGAGAAGAATCCACAGTGGAACGACTTCGTAAAAGTTCAATTGATCCAAGACCGGTGTGATCTTTTAGAGACTATTCAATTGAACGAGAATATTAAAGTGTATTTCAATTTGCGTGGACGCAAATGGGAGAATAACGGACAAGTATCTTATTTCACGAACCTCGAAGGTTGGAGAATTGAGAAAGTTCAAGCAGAAGCCCCGATGATTGGAACCCCGGTACCGGAATACAAAGTGGAGGACATTCCTCCCATGCCGGAAGCCGACGATCTTCCTTTCTAAAGTTTTGTTAGGTTTATAAAATCTATTCTATACTCCGTTAAGGACATTAAATCTAGTGGGAGAAAAACTATTTCGTTTTTCTCCTACTTTTTTTTGAAATAAACTTCATACTAATCATTAGCAAATATCAAATATTTCATTAATTTTGATAAAATATAAATTTAGCTAGTATTGAGGATAATATATTATAATGTCGAGGATAGAGATTTAATCAATATTAATCATGCTTCATAATTAAACCTCTTCTTCCTTTTATACATCTCTTTTTACGCACTAAAACAAAAAACATGAATATTCTAACAGACTTATTCCAATTTTTAAGAAAACCCGATTTTGTATCTATTCAAGATAATACTGGAAATAAGATAAAAATATTTCTCACCCTATTTTTGTGTTTATTAGTAATTATATTTGGAATGAATGTGATAGTAAGAATATTACAAACTATTATTACGAACATATCTTTAGTGTCTGGTGCACCAGGTCAAGCAATACAAATTCCCAGCTGGTGGAAAACCTGGAATCTATTTCAAATTATACTATTAAGCCCTATATTCGAAGAATTTAGTTATCGCTATGCTCTTGGACAATTTAACGTCACGCGAATCAAGATTTCTGTTAGCCTCATTACTGCATTTCATATTTCTTATCTTCTATACTTTTACAAACTTCATCAGCTCTGCGAGTCTAGTCTTATTCTTCATTTTTTCTCGTTATATGGTTCCATGCTCTCCATAGCAACCATACTCTTTTTCATCATGAGTCTATGCAATAAACAACTTATCCTGCTAAAAAATAAATGGAACTCGAATTTTTCTTTTATTTTCTACCTATCAGCTGTTCTTTTCGCAATATATCATGTTTACAATATGCCAGTTCTATTTCTACTCTCCCTTTTTGCAGGAGCCTTAATATTTGGATATACAAGGATTCGATTGGGATTCGGATACGCTATTGCTTTACATATATTATGGAATCTTTTAAGTTCCTTTCGTCTCTTAATTAGTTAAAGAAGTTGCCCAAATCCAAGCAATAATGAAATTAACAATGTCGTTATGGAAAGAAATTTTAATTGAGGATCTAGAGCACGTCCTTCTCCTTGATATACACGTTGCAAGTGTATTACCAACAATGGCAAGGTCAATAGAAAAAGAAAGCCGCTCCATCCGGCAGAGTGCAGTATAGAGTACAACACGAGACAGACCACTGCCAATAGTGTGATCACAAAATGATATATTTTTGCACCTCGTATACCTAAGATAACCGGGATGGTACGTTTACCGCAAACCGAGTCATTCTCGATATCGCGGATATTATTCATGTTCAAAACACCAGAAGAGAGAAAGCCGATGGCTGCAGCCGGCAATACACATATCCAAGGCAAAACACCGGACATAGCGAAATAACTTCCCATCACGCTCACTAATCCGAAAAAGATGAACACGAAAAGGTCACCCAGTCCCCGGTAGCCATAAGCACTTTTTCCTACCGTGTATTTCACGGCAGCCACGATGGACGCCCCCCCGGCAATAAACAGAGAGATACTTTTCCAATTCAACAAATCCCGGAATGCCTCATAGATTAACAGACTACCAGTGATGATCGCTATCACTCCGAAAACAATCATAGCCTGCACCATCTCCCGCATACTCAAAGCTCCACTTTGAGCGCTCCGAATGGGGCCTAAACGATGTTCATTATCCGTCCCCTTCGTCAAATCCCCCACCTCATTCGCCAGATTAGACAATATTTGCAAGGCGACCGTGGTGAGCATGGCCCACACGAAAGTAGTCGTTTTAAAATACCCGTCACTTGCCGCTAATAAAGAGCCTAGCAATACACCCGATAAGGATAAATGTAATGTTCTTAACCGAAAACTCGTGATATATGCCCGAACTTTAGACATTTTCTAATTACTTAAATATATTCTTTTAGCTTTTCAACTATCCCCTCTAACTCTCCCTTACACAAGGGGAGGATACGCTGCATTGAAACACGGGAATGTATCCTTGCCGTCCGTTTTCCCCTCCCGTGTAAAGAGGAATTAGGAGAGGTAGTCTTCAGTTCATTTTTTCAATTTCAGCTCCTTTTCCCCGATAATAACCTTATGCTGTTTGAATAAACCGCCAACCGTCTTTTTGTAGTTCTTTTTGCTGCAACCGAAAAGACGGTATATTTCGTCCGGATCACTCTTATCCGATACAGCTAAGGAACCTCCATTCTCTTCCAACTTTTTCAGTATCAAGGCTGCCAAACGGTCAATTTGTTCATGACCATCATTTTTTTGCAATATACAATCAATTTTCCCGTCTTCCCGAATTGTTTTAACATAACCAGTCAAATGCTGCCCGATGGTTATAGGTTGGAATATCTCGTTACGATAAATAATGGCCTCATGGCTATTATTGACAATAACATTATACCCTAAATCTGTACGACGAGCAACGATTAACTCGACTTCCTGTCCCGGTTCATAATCCGCCGGAGTTTTATCTAGAAAACGACTTAATCTGGTGGAAGCGACAATACGATCCGTCGTTTTATCCACGTAAACATAAACCAGATATTCACGCCCCACAACCATCTCTTCCCGCTGTTCCCGAAAAGGAACCAGCAAATCCTTACGCAATCCCCAGTCCAAAAAAGCCCCCACTCGACTCGTACCCACCACCTTCATTAAGGCAAAATCACCTACAATGGCTTTAGGTGTTGTCATCGTGGCAATCACCCGGTCTTCCGAATCAAAATAAATGAAAACTTTTAATTCATCACCTTCCTTACACTCAGCCGGAGCCGTTTCTTTTGGTAGCAAAATCTCACCCCAATATTCCCCTCCATCCAAATAAACACCAAAATCCACGATCTTAACGACTTTCAATATGTTGTATTCTCCTAACTTTATCATATTCTGTAATTTTGATGCAAAGATAGGAATAATTTTAGATTTAATGATTTTAGATTTTAAATTACCACCCACAATCTACCTGAAAGCACCGGAAGTTGTGGGTGGCAATCTAGAATCGTAAATTTAAAATCTCTAAATCATTTAAAGGCTTTTTCCGATAATCCCGGTCCGTTCAATTTCAAGCGATCAAAATACTCTGGAACAGGCCGCCCCATCAATTTATCAACATACATCTTAGCCAAGTATTGAGATAACATGAACCCATGTCCCCGCATACCGACAAACAGACCTAATTCGGGATCAACGATATAGCGAGGTTCCGTGTAATACCCGGACCACGTGGCCTGTATACTGACACCAGCCAATTCGGGCATCCAATCCACGAAGAATTCACTAATAATTTCCATAAATTCCTTCGTGTTTAAGATCAGATTTTTATCTGTCCGCAGCGCATCCACCCGTGGAGAAGCACAACCGATAATCTGTCCCGTGTGAACTAACTGTTGCCCGTAGACAGCAGAGAATCCTTTATATTCCTGCCTATCGATCAGCATATCCAAACTATCTCCGTTCTTTCCCAACATAGGCAGACGACGAGTAATAAATGCTTGATGGCGTACCGGGTATAATCCCGCATGAATTCCCAATCCCTCGCATATCTTTCCGGCACCGGCTCCCAAGGCATTCACGAATATCTCCGTACGGAATTCCACGTACTTCTTATCATGAGTTAATACCAAGATACAATATGTTGATCCCTCTTTCATCACCTCCAACACCTTGCAATCTTCCACGATCCGTCCTCCGGATGAAATACCCATATTACGGATTAAATCAACCACTTTACCGGGTGTCGCTTGCCAACAATTATTGGTAATCAAAGCTCCTAGATAACGTTTAGATTTCGTGCTGAAATAAGGAGAAATCTCTTTCTGAAAATTCTTCGGGTCAACCATATAAGCATCCGACCATGCACGACTCGCATCCAAGGCATTGAACGTGGCTTCATCATGAGCCAGATTAATATATCGGGTCGTCTTGTAGTCGATATTCGACATTTTCTGTAATTCTTTAAATATTGTATGATTATGCTCCGCAATCTCGGCCAATTCCGGTAAAGAGAATGCTGTACGGCCTCCCCCGATATTTCTCCAAGAAGAACCTCTATCTGCATTCACCAACACGGGATTCAAACCGGAATCTGCCATATAACGGAATAATGCACTTCCGGCTATACCGCCTCCGGCAATCAACGCCCCTACCTCGATTTTCTTGAAATCCGATCGATTAGCCACACGATGCTCGTCCCCTCGTTTGGGCGGATACAATTCACCTAGATTCAACTGATTAGACAGGGGCGCTCTCGGTGTAGCATCACCCACGATCTCGATCCCTTTCGCCCGTAAAGCCGTTTTCAACCGAGGGATACAACGTTTCCCCCGGCAAGGTCCCATTCCCAAGCGAGTAGTATGTTTTATCTCGTCGATCGAGATAAAAGTACGATCACCCACAACTTTCAAAACATCGTCCAAAGTGACATCATCACAATGACAAATAAACGTGGCTCCCGGTTGATCCTTTAACAACGGTTCCAAATCCAGTGACTCCGGATAATTCTCCTTCACCACGAAACCTCTAACCTTTACCAAATCTTCCCCGTGAACATCCAAAGCCTTCACCCGGGAAATATTCGTTTTATTCGGCTTATGTAATACCTTCTCAACAATCCCCTCTC
>DYVS01000258.1:0-32429 GCA_020743075.1 Butyricimonas virosa
AATAGTAGTGATTTAGATTTTAAAACTTATACACGAATTTACTGTAAAATGATTGTAGGTTAATAACTACCCCTTCAACTTCCCCTTACACAAGGGTGATAAATAATTATCAGATTTTATAAAAAAGCCCACCTCAAGAAGGGGAATCGAGGCGGGCCGGGATTCACCTGTTCCGGGAATCCTATTTCTTCTTTTTTAACATCTCTTCGATCTTTTTCTCCAGCTCTTTACCGCGCAGGTTTTTAGCCACGACACGGTTTTCCTCGTCAAGGATAAACGTAGCGGGAATAGCCGTGATACCATACTCGATAGCAATCGGGGATTTGAAACCTTTCAAATCGGAAACGTTCTTCCAATCACTTCCGTCTTGCCCGATCGCTTGCAACCAAGCCTGTTTATTCTCGTCAAGAGAAACGCTGATAATTTCCAATCCTCTCGGGTGGAAGCGTTTGTATATCTGTAACAAATTCACGTTCTCGCCACGACAAGGCATACACCAAGAGGCCCAGAAATCCACGACTTTCACTTTGGCCTTGGCTTCATGCAAGTCAAGAATTCCGCCATCAGCCAGCGGGGCACTGAAGTTGGGAGCGATGGAACCTATTGCCATCTTTTTTAAGTTGGCCAGTTGTGCGGCAATTTTCTTACCGTAAGAAGTTGCCTTGACTTTCGAATCTAGGGCTTCATAACGTTCGCCAAGCTTCACCTCGTCCAGACCTTGCATCGAGGAAAACACGACATAAGCGGATACCGTAGAATGACTATATTTTTTCAACAACACCAATTCTTGAGTTTGCACCTCTTCAACAACTTTATAGAACTCTTTTTCCACGGCTTGTTGACGTGCCGGGTTTGCCTGAAGTTGCCTTTGTGCCTCCTGCTGACTTTTTTTCAGATATTTGTTCAATTTTTCAAATTCTTTCCATGCTTTCTGGGCTTCACCGTCACCTTCAACGATCAGTTCGTTTGCCCCGAGAGTAATCGTGTAGTTGGCATTTTCCAGCATAATCGTTGCCAACAAGGCATTCTTTTTGACCGGCATCAAGTAAACCACGGTCATTTCCGGCATCCGCCCCGTGAACTCAAAAGTCCCGTTCGTAACCGTGGCCTCGCCGATGTCAATCATTCCCTGTTCTGTGTCGGCCACGAGTAACAACTGTCCGTTGGTCGTATTGCTTAATTGCCCTTCGATTTTGTAACTATCCTGTTGAGCCATACTTCCGATGGTACAACAGACTAACATGCATACGGTAAATAAAATCTTTTTCATCTTTTCTACTTTTTATTTCCAAAGTCTCCCGCTAAGGTCGCGAAGACCATCGCGGGAGATTCGAAATCCAATATAGATATAATTTAACATCGAATTAATATCTTATTAATCCCGTTGTCTGGGAACTTTCAAAGCCGGTTCTTTCACCGTTTTCGGGTTAGCCTTGTCAATCACCAAGCCATCTACAATCATCCCGGCGGGATAGATCAATGAAGCGGGATAATAGTTCGGCAGGTAATTCATAACCTCCTCTTTCGACGATATCGCTCTCACGTTTTGTAGTTTGGGTAAATCCGGCATACGGAATCCCGTGGTGCGAACCCGGGTTTCTTTCCCATCTTTAAGATCAACCCGGTAAACAACCAGTGCCGAACCGGAGATACCTCTCACGATGTAAGCATAGGATTGTCCCGCTTCCCTGGCAGCCTTGATCAACATCTTTTTCAACTTCTCGTGAACAGTACCTTTTTCCGTTTGCACGTGAATGGTACCTGTTCCTGTCGTTACAGTCGGACTTTGCGGCGATAATATAAAACGGGAACTACCTGTTGTTTCCGGGGCGTCCAGAGTCGGGATTCGCCCGTTCAACATTTTCTTGAACACGCCTTTCTCTACCAGAGTCATTTCCGCTTCCGGGGTAACACCATCCCCGTCCACTTCATAATGACCGTACAATGGCGTGCCGTTGTATTCCTTCAGCGCCGTATAATTTTTAATTGTCAGACGATTGTCGATGATTTTTTGCCCGAACTGGTCTGCCAGGCTTCCTCTCACCGGGGCAAGAGAACGAACTGCTATCAAGCCCCCAGGCGCCAGCAAGTTGTTTGCCAGAATCGTGGCAACCGCTCCGCCTTCGAACAGAACAGGCCCGTTATAATACTCGGCTACCAGCGGAGCTGTTCTCAACTGTAACAATCCTTCGGCAAACGCTTTCACACGCTGTTTCAATTCCTCTACAGAAGGAATCTCTGCCGGATTCAACAAAGAAAGAGAAAATGCATCCCCGATGTTTGACCCATCGATAGCTCTAGTTTCCGCGGAAACCGTCACGTTCACGAAACCTCCCGTTTTTTTCAGTTGCACTCCTTCGGTGGTCAAACGATAAATATCAATCTCCGTACCGCTAACGGTCACGCTGGAATTGTAAATGTCTTTATATTCATTGAACATGGCAGACACTTCGCTAACCAGTTTTTCCAAAGTGAGCTGATCGATTTTATATTCCGTTTCCCGTTTCTGTACGCAAGTTACCGCTGGCAACTGTTGCATATCTGCCAAAGCAGCCTCTTCGGCAGAACGCGGGTTTTGCTTCAAGTAGTTCGCTTTTTGTGCCATCATTCCCAACGAATACTTGTACATCATATCGGATGATTCCCATAGCCCGCGACGAATCACGTCATAATCCATTTCCGATGGTAATTGTACGGGAGCAACTTGCTCTTGATAGCTGGCGTCACTATTGTTTTGGTAATCTCCAAGCATAACCTGCGTGCCTCCATTCATTTGCCATGGAGAAACATTAGAAAGCAATACCCCTCCTAATGAACCAACCATCTGAAAACGACGGTAACGGGCTATCGTGTACGAGATATAATAGGGTTTTGGTCCGTTCGGCAGAATCAATGCCGCATTGTTACGATCCAACTCGGAACGCATGGCCGCGAAAATAGTTTCATCCGTATCCCCGATAACTTTATTTTCCGGTTTCGGTGAAGGTAAAATCGGGGCTATATCACGTGCCTGTGCCCGGCGTTGTGTTTCAATCTGGCTCACGAATATCGTGGGTGATGATGCCGTCACGGGAACCCAACCCGACTCCGCACCACAAACACCCGTGAATACACTCGGTTCGTTACCCGCGGCTGTAATGTTTGAAAACATAGAGAGAGGGGTACCAATCATATCCACCCCGCGCACCAATTGGTCTGGACTACCATTGACAAAGACACGATACACTTCTAGTGGTGTCACGTTAAATGAATTCAAGCTTCCCCCCTCTCCCGTGTATGTAAATCCGCTCGTTACCGTACGGAAATAGTAACCGTATTCCTTTCCTTGTTTTTTAGCTTCTGCCACGAGCATCGCCCGCAATTCGTCTTCCGTGTAAGGACGAGTCGTTTCAATGATCAGATTAGATTGACGCGACACGGGATCGCCTCCCCCGGAAGTACGCCCGTGACCATTGCTTGCAGGAAAACCGTCCAACGGAACACGACTCATGAGGAATTCTTTCAACACCCCGTTCACCACGTTATCCACGCGACGAGCCTTCACGCCTTCGTCATCGTATACATAATGACCGTATAAATCCGTGTCGGCATAGCGTTTTTGCAATGGGTCACAGTACACTTGAAATTCCACGGGTAATACCTGTTCTCCTACCATTTTCTTGAAAGTCTGACCTCCCGATTTCAAACGGTGACCCTCCAAACGGTGACCAAAAATCTCGTGAAAAAACACACCACTCGCAGGCCCCGAAAGAATGGCTGGTCCCGTGTACGGGTCGGCTATCGGCGCATCACGCAGTGCCAACAATCGTTTGATCATGTCCTGCGCATCGGCAATCATCCGGTCATTTTCCGGTAATTCGTCCGGCGTGTAAGCGAAATAACTCATATTTAACGGCAATTCCATCCCGTCTGCCGCTTTCAGCGATGCCATCAGCATCACCCGGGTGGCTACCCGATTCTGCACAACCACACTTCCCTCGCTATTCACGAAATAGGTACGTAATACCTGAAAATTAAAACTGGCTGATCCTTCGCGCAATTCGGGGCAAGTCTTGAATACCGCCGACACTTCGTCCATTCGCTGCTCCCAAGCCCGTTTGATATCCATTTTTTGTTTCCCGACAGCCAAGGGCGCCTCGTAGTAATGTTCCACGGGTGCCTCAGAAAAGCATGGTGCTTTATCTTCGTCCGCCACGCTTACAGTAGCCCGGGTCTTGGCTTGATCATACATGCTACGGGCATACTCGTAACGTCGCAGAGTTTCCCGCCAAATCGCTTCCCGGATCGCTTCCGGGGCATTATTATCCAAAGGTAAAATTACACCCTGTGCACCTTGCGCGTTGGGACCGGCAATTCCTCCTTGCATGTTATACTTGAAATTGTCCAAATCCGGGTTTCCCAACCGAATTTGCGGCACCAAGGTTCGCGTGCGATTTTTATTGGCGTTAGTCACAGCCCCGAACGAACTCACAACTGTTATAGTATAGTCATCCATCGCCCGCATATTCATGTAATAGGGGATACTTTCCTGTTTCTTCAGCTCCTCCATGCAATACTTCAACTCCTCTTTCATCAATTGCAGAAGACGATCCTTCTGCTCTTGTCCGAATACCCCGGAAAAGCTCAATAACAATAGCCCGCTTAAAAAGAGTTTGATTAAATAAGTCATATCTGATATACTTTATTCATGTTTGGAAGAAACTGTCCGACAACTTCTTTTATCTGCTGTCGTATCTTTCACACCACTCAAGATAAATGAAGTTTTTCGGACAGTCTTTTTTAAACTATTTTTTCAACCTATAAGGAACCAAATCCCCTAATGAAATGGAACAGTTCCCTCCTTGGTCAACCCCGTCACGCAGGGTAAATTTGATATAACGAACCTCACGAGGACACAGTTCTTTGGTTTCATGATCAACCATTCTTAACAATGTCGTTTCACCAGAATCGCATCCCAGATCGTTCGTTTCAAGGAAAGTCACATCCTTCCATGCAACTCCGTCTATCGATGTCTGTGCAGTAATCGTTTTAGGCATAAATGCCGGAGTTTTGGAATCCTCGTCCAACCTGAAAAAAGATTGAGTCACTTTAACACCGTCTATCGAGGTTACTTCTTCAAACTCCATTTGCAATTCATAAGTCCGCATTCTATCATTCACGCTTGTTGTTTCCCATTTACTACTGGAATTATTATCCAATAAAAAGTCTACGTTCGCGTAAAGATCCGTCGGATTACATATGATCCTCTTCCCGTTATATTCTTTCAATTCCTCTTTTTTAATCACTTCCACCTCTTCAGGAACGTAAGAAACATCCACACATTTCATGTAGTAAGGCTTACGACTAAAATAAGGAATGATCGAATTAGCTCCATACCACTCGATTTTTAAACCCAAAACGTTCGATTTATTTGCCACGTTCAGTACCAAGAAAGTTCTATCCTCATCTCCCAACAATTTGTTTCTATTAACCTCGCTCATCTCCCATTCACTAAAGCTATCCGCATACCGATTTTTACAAAATACCAGTTTTTTTAGATTCGGACAATGAAGCACATCTTCGAAAGATTCTATATCGTGATCGAACTCCAACTCAGTTACCCCATTGACAAATTCTTCGAATTTTTCAGCCTCTTCTTTTGTATCTCTCGAATAACCGTATCGCCTTTCAATAGCGTGTACAAAGCCTACCGTGTAGACCTTTTTTTCTTGAAAATCTTTTTTGTTTTCAGAGAGCACGTAATCATCAAACTTAATATTATCCGGACAACCTACCGGCTTCCCTTCTCGTGTCACGTAAATCCGTTTATCAAAATCTACCCCGGAAAGTTCAGTAAGTTCATTACTATTACTTTCATTGAACTCGTAAGTTCCTGGTTCACCATTCGTCTTCGTGTAATGCAATATCAACTCCTTGATATTATCGTTCCAGTGATCAGAGAAAAATATCAATTTATCTTTCACGGAGAATGCTTTGACAATTCCTCTCGTGAAGGCGAGCATAATCTCGTGATTCTTCGTGTAAGGACGCGCATAGGTGGTTTCCTTCAATGACTCTCGTCCTGCCGCATTCAAAGCGGAAACATCAAATCGATACGTTCCGTCTACCAACTCCTTCAATTCAAAAGAAGTAGCATCTTTCGGAAGTAAAATAGAATCTCTGCGATCCTCGCACGACCACACCACTTTAATCTTATCAACGGTAGCATCCGTACCGTTTACCCAGTTAATAATCAAACGTTCCCATCCGGCAGTAGATTGAAGATCCGAACATTTAGCCACATAACGAATCTTTCCATCGCCGGCATAGTCGCTATACGTGTCCTCCAGGCTTTCGCTGCAACCGACCAGCAAAGCGGCCGCTGCAAATAAATTTATAATAAGCTTTCTTTTCTTCATAACTTAATTTTCCTTTTTCACGTAAACTTCCAGTTCCTGTAATGTAAAACAATTCATCCGGTTATAATTCATTCCCTCCTTGGGGGTGTCAAACGTATCATGTACCACAAACTTCAGGAATTGATAAGCCTCATTCACCGGCGGTAATTGTATATCCACGTAAACCGGGTCTCTTGAATCAAAATCGTTAAGATCTCTAGGAGCCAAAACACTGGTCTGTGTCGTGAGATACGCCCACCAATCTTTCATCACGGTTGCAGATGGGTTCTGATTTAGACGCCCCAATTCTACCCATTCGTTAGAGTTTTTATCGTTAGACCCGTACACGGTTACTTTGCATGGCAATTTATCCACGTAAGAACCTAGCCATATATCGCCCAGTTCCTGATTACTTGCAGGATGCTGCGCTTTCATGGGATACAAGCAATACATACGTACCCATGCCGGAATCTTCTTTTCTCTCAGATCCAGAATAAACGGTTTTTCAAAGGCATTAGGACCAGCAACAAAGGCTCCATATTCAACCACCCCGTCACGGCCTCCCACGGCATGTGCCAATCCGGCGATCATACGCTCTCTCCCTTTCAAGTCTCCGTCAAAAAGGTATTCTACACCCGTTTTGGCCTCCTCGCTTTCGAAGGACAAACTTTCTTGACCGGGCATAGGACGAAGAGGTCTGGGAACTGTAAAGTCTTCTTTGGTCAATGCCCATTTCTCTGTACGGAAAGCATCCACATCGGAGTAGACAACTTGCCTTACACGGTAACCACTAAAATCTTCCGTACGAACGATCACGGTATTTTTCAAATTCTCTTGTTTCAAAGGGAACGTGATTGTATCCCCACTCGCAAGGATCGGGAAACTTTCTAACAAAAGCGTATCTTCCTGTTTTGTCTTGGGATTAATACCCATATAAAAGACATGAGCCATCCCGGTCACCACCTCTGAAGGTTTGTAGATCAACCGAAAACCATTCCAAGCGGGAGCAACTTCGATATTGTCTTCGTTTAAAAACGCCCATGGCGCACTATCTTTTGTTTCAAATGTGATTTCTTTCTCGGTTGACTCTTCATTGCGATGATTCACTAGAGAAACACGGGCAGTCACACTCGATTCCGCTTGTATAAAACCGTCCAAAAGAAGGGAATCACCGGTATAGCTACAAGTTTTCAATATAGGTTCTCCGCGAAAGTTCGAATAACGCACATTCATCGCGAAAATTTCCCCGTTATTCGGCAACGAATAATACATCATCGCTCCACCGGCAACAGGTTTTAAATCGATTTTCAAGTCTTCCGTTGAAATTTCGAAAGCCACATCGTCATCATTACAAGCAAACAACGACAATAACAAGAAGAGTAATATCCACTTATATTTTTCCATCGTCTAATATTTTAATTTATTATGACTGTTCTACCATCCCGGGTTTTGCACCATGCCCGAAATCAATATTTCTTCGGCATTTAAAGGATCAAAATAGTCACGGGGTGCAATAAATTTATTTTTGCTCCATAACTGAATCGGTTCCGTTTCATTAATATAGAATGACGAAAATGTCGTCCCGAGGATATTCCAACCTTTTTGCGTTTCATTCATATTTTGCTGACCGATCAGCCAACGACGAAGATTCCAGTAACGATGTCCCTCGAAAGCGAACTCGATATTGTATTCTTGGCGAATGATTTCACGCATACCGACTTTGTCTGTCACTTTTTCCGGATGGATAGCGTAATCTCTCCAAGCGTCGCGAACCGGTAGAATGCCAGCCCGTTTCCGTACCCGGTCAAGCGGATCATACACCCGTTTATCTGGAGTTTCCAGATATTCATTCCAAGCTTCTGCCTGCATCATGAATACCTCTGCCACGCGAAGTACCGCGGCGGTTTCCGTCCCTTGCAAGTTACTACTGTAATTCATAGTAGGGAACCACGAGAAGAGGTGTTTTTTCAACCAATAACCGTTGATGTTTTGCCAAGTATTGCTGACAATCGTACTTTCAGACGTTCCCCACGTTTCATCTTTGCGGGCTTCTACCAGCAAATTGTAATCAGTACCATCCGAATCCGTGTTCACTCCACGCTGCCAATACATCCGATCTCCGGCTATATGAGCATAGAAACGGGGTTCCCGACGCAAATGAAGATAAATCACCTGCGAATTCAACGGCACTACCCCCTCGTACTGCTGGCCACTTTCCTGACTTGCCGTATAACGTTTATCAAAGGTCCATAACTTGTCGGCTGTGATCGGTAATCCGTTCTCCGTGTAATACATTTCGACCATTTTCATCGAGGGGGAAAGACAACCCATCGCCCCGTTATCAAAATGCTTCTCAAGTTCCGGCAATCGCGGCAAGGTAAAACTGTACCACTTAGCCCGCTGGTATTTCCATTCTAATAAATACTCTTGATTATTAAAACGAGAGAAAGTGGACATTTCCACGTCATACATATGATTCAACAATTCGGTTTTCTTCAATCCATGTCCTTCAAACATCGCCCGATCACCCCGGTCACAAATATCAGCAGCCACATCGGCAGCTTCCGCTGCCAGCAACCATTTATTCCGGTCATAAGTGGCATTAAACAGCAACTCGCCATTCTTGTTCTTGAAATCGGAATAAAAAGCGTTACCATTAAAAAGGGGAGATGCCGCGTAAAGCAACACTTTAGCTTTTAACGCATACACGGCTTCCAAACAGAAGGTATGCCCATAGTTTCCCTGACGTTTACTATGCATGGGAACAAATTCTGCCGCTTCATCCAACAGCTTGGTAATCTCCTTAAAACAAGTGTCCACATGCTGGCGCGGCAACTGGTAATCCTTCACGTCCAAGTCTACCGGCATATTCTCGGGAACCAAACAGATTGGACCATAATGACGCATCAAATCAAAATAGACAAAAGCCTTCAACGCCTTCACATCCGCTTTCCACATGTCGCGTTCTGCTTGTTCCATGTTGTAGGTACCGTCAATTTTATCAATAAAGATGTTACAACGGCGAATGACTTGATAATAAAAACCCCAGACACTTCCGTAAGGTTTTTGTGACATCTGTTGACCGGCGGCCACTTTCAGCCCCTCCATGGGATACGAGGATGTATTATATAACGCTTCACAAGTCACGAACTCGTCGGCTCCCATATAAGCGATATTCGTGCAAATATCCGTGTAAAACTCGGAAACATCGCTATAGAGAGCTTTCCACCACATTTCAACTTTGGTACGTTGCTCGAAGATAGACTCTATCGTTTCGATATCCTTCTCCGGTACTGCATCCAGGTAGCTACACCCGGGGAGCAGGAGAATGGCACAAAATATGGATAATAGATATTTTCTCATTATAGTATTTAATTAAAATTAGAAACTTACATTTAATCCAACCGACCAAGTGCGTTGAATCGGATAATTAAAGCCGTTGTTACCCAACTCTACATCCCATACTTTGAAATTCGAGATCAGGAACGGATTATTCACACGAGCGTAGAATTTCAAGGTTTGCATTTTCATTTTTTGCAAAAACTGCCGCGGCAGACTGTAAGCCAACTCGATGGAAGTACAACGCAAGAAGCTACACTCCCGCATAAAATAAGTGGATTTACGAGTTTCGGCATCAGTATGCCAGTTCTCCTGCGGGTTATGAACATCGATAGCTTGCGTGGAAAGACGCGGCCAGAAGGGACGATCTGTCATGTTTTGTTCGTTCCAATGGTCGTCATAGATCGCTTTCAGCATAGCTCTATTCTCGACGAACGGACCGATCTGCATGGGATCCATGAAGAATGCACGTTTACCGGATCCTTGGAAAGCAAAACTAAACTCGAAGTTTTTGTAGTTAATAAACCCACTAAACCCGTAGATCACCCGCGGTGTTTCCGGGAATCCGATATAAGTAGCATCGTTAACATCAATCTTACCATCCCCGTTCAAATCCCGATAACGAATATCTCCCGGTTTTATATCCCCTCCTTGGGTAGGAGAACTGGCAATTTCCGCCTCATCACGGAAAAGTCCCTCGGCGATGTAACCAATCGATTGAGATAACTCCTGTCCCGTTCTCCGTTGCCATTCCGGTTTGTTGCTTGCTTCCTCGATCTCCTTAAACACAGCCTTGTTATACGTGAAGGTTCCGTTCAAAAGTATCCAAAAATCATTGGAGAACTGGTGTTGTATTTTTCCTTGTAAATCGATACCCCTTGAACGGGCCTTACCCACATTACCAATTTGTGCTTTCTCAAGACCGGTCGTGGCAGGCATTGTATTTCGATAATCGAGAATGTTGTGACGAATCTCCTGGTAAATATCGGCATAAACTTCCACAAGCCCATCGAAGAAGCTGGTTTCCACACCCAAATTCATCTGTTCGGCAATTTCCCACGTGATTTTTTCATTCGGGTAGGAAGTAATAATGTATTTCTGAATTGTCTGTCCACCCGGGGAAGGGTCTGTAACCGGCGAGGGCTCCAGCAACGGCAAGTGCGTGAAACGAGGGCTACTGATAACACCGTCGTTTCCGACTTTACCCCAAGAAAAACGGAATTTCAAGAAAGAAAGCCAGTGTGCAGTATGATCTGCCAAGAAGTTCTCTTTGGAAGCGATCCACGCACATCCCAACGCAGGGAAGAAACCGAAACGATGATCTTTTGCAAAACGCTCGGAACCATTGTAACCGAAACTGGCTTCCGCGAAATATTTATCTTTAAAACCGTAAGTACCGCGCATGGAGAAGCCCATGTTTCTCTGGGGAATACCGTCCAGTACGGTTTGAGTGTTTGCATAGGTGGCCTCCTGCATATTGAATACAGCTGTCAAACTGGTTTGATGTTCTTTCCATGCGGCAACATGTAATCCTCGAACCTCATAACTCATCTGCGTGGTCTGTTCGCTAGGACCACCTTTTTTTTCCAATGTTCTGGATGCTTCGTCCGAGTTCAAAGGTGTCAATCTATGAATACCAGTTTCAAAATCGTAATCGGCTAATTTATACATATAAGGCTTCGTTTCATACACGTTGTTATAGTACCCGGTTTGATTCAATGACACGGAAGCACGTAACTCCAATCCTTTCAAAATCGGTGATAGGTTGTGAATATATTCCGCACGAGCAACAGCCGAATAACGACGACGATCATTGTACCCCTTGTGAAGCTCCATATAAGGATTTCTTGTATTTCTATCAAGAGCACCGAAACGCAAATGCGGCCAGCCATATTTGTCATCCCCCGGATACATGGCAGCAAAATCTACCGGAGAAGCATTGAAAGCCATATAATAAGCTTGAGTCATATCTGCCGCAGGTCCATGATACTTGTCTAAGTTCGCAGAAGTATTGATATTCAATCGAATCCCGGCATTCAAGTCGATATTCAAGTTCGTACGGAAAGAGAAAGTATTATTCTCAATATTACATTTGAACTGATTCAGACGGTCGGTTTTCAACATACCTTCATCCCGAACGTAGTTTACGGAAGCATAGTACTGCACCAGACGAGAACCTCCCCGAAGGTTTAATCCGGCACGATGATTGATGGAATAGTCACGGAACATAAGTTTATACCAGTCATTAGCAGGGTATACCCAAGAAGGATAAAGATCGGAACCGGTACGTTCGATACGTTCCACGCTGTATTGCGGTGTCGCAGCCGGATTACGAGCCAATAATGCCCGGTTATACATCTTCATGTAGTTAACAGGATCCACCACTTCGATCTCTCTGGTCGGCATACTCACCACCGCTTCATAACGCACGGTCGTGTACACGCTACCTGCTTCTCCTTTTTTCGTCGTGATCAAGATAACCCCGTTAGCACCGCGAGCACCGTACATGGCAGTCGCAGAAGCATCTTTCATAACACTGAAACTTTCGATATCTTCCGTTGGCATACGTGAAAGATCCAACTTGGACGATTCCACTCCATCAATCAGAATAAGCGGATCCAGATTAGCATCTTTTTGGAAAGAGGTGATTCCCCGGATATAGAACTTTGTGTTCATCTCCTCCTCGGTCAAGGCTCCCGGAATACCTCCCGTTTGCCATCCGATCACACCAGCAATTTTCCCAGCAAACTGGCTTGTAAGGTCACTACTCGAAGATTTCAGCGTTCTGGCATCTACCGTGGTAATCGCCGACACAACGCTTTCTTTTTTCTGTTCACCATAAGCAACAACCGTTACCTCTTCGATGTTCTCAGCCGTGGGATTCAAACGGATATTCATTTTAGTTTTCCCTTTCAATTCCACTACCTCAGTTTTGTAACCGATAAACGAAACACGCAAAGCGTCTGTCGGGCGCACGTTGATCGTATAATTTCCATCCATATCCGTGGCCACACCTTGGGTAGTTCCCTGGATAAGTACCGTTGCCCCGGGAATGGGATTTCCTTTTTCATCCACTACCCGTCCGGTTACGGCAATCATTTGTACTGTATCCTTTTCCCGCAGAACTATCACGATCCGGTTTTTCTCCAGAACATAGTCATACGGACTATCTTTCAATAATGTATTTAGGGCTTCTTCCACGGTAACACCCGTAACTTCTAAAGTGAATTTCCGGTTTTTATCTACCGACCCGTTGCTTTGAAAACCGTAATCAAGGCCCGTCTGCCGATTGATCTCGGCAAGAATTGTTTCCAGCGTGGCATTTTTCATCGAAATCGTTACTTTCTTCTGGATGACCTGAAACACACTGGATGTGGCCCCGAAAGTACTCTCTGGCAAAGCACTTAGCGTCGCGGATACCAAGAATATGCACAACGCAATTTTTTTAGCGATATGAATACCGCCGATGTGATTTTTTTGCATAAATTTGTCGTACTAATTAATTAAATAGTAAATTTGATTTACTGTTTGATGGTCGCTATGATAAAGGCTCAATTTTATTCGATAGCGATTTCACGTGAAATTATCCTGCCTAGCGGGATAATTTTTTTGATTCAAGATGTTTACTTCACGGTGTAATGCCCCCTTTCTTCTATAAATTTGCAATTTGTTATTTTTTCAAGGAACGACACAACTTCATCTATCGGTGTCGTTTTATTTAGATTCATAGTGACTTCTATTTTATCCAGTCCTTCCCGGGATTCAAAAGAAACCCCGTACCAGATGGAAATGTCTTCTAACACCAGATCCAAAGGCTTGTCCCGATAACGGAACACGCCGTCTAACCACGCCGTGGCATACTGTACATCCACAGGTTGTACCTTGATGCCTGCCGATGCCATATCATAAGACACTAATTCCCCGGGAACGACTCGGACTTCCTTGTGACCAGGGGATTTAAAACCGATCTTCCCCTCGATCAAAACAGTTTCGATGTTTTTTTGAGGACGTTCTTTCACGTTGAAACAGGTGCCATAGACCCGAATTTTCGAACCGCCGACACTTATCTCGAAAGGAATATCCGATTTGGCCACGTTAAAATAGGCTTCACCCGACAATTCCACTTCCCGTTGTTTCCCAACGAATATTTCCGGGTATTTCAAGCTACTCCCGGCATTCAGCGTTACCTCCGTCCCATCGGCAAGAGTGACGTTATAGGTAAACCCAGCAGGGACGATCAACCTGTTGTACACGATTTCCCGCACGGCAGGCATGGTATCGTAGATCACCCGGTCGTCTGTAATCCGGATATTCGATTTCCCCGCAGTTGAATCCGCTTCCCTCTCTTTCAGGTTCAACTTATTGCCATCTGCCAAAATCAAAGTAGGCACAGCAATCTGATGATCCGTTTTAAGGACACGAGGTATTTCTGCCACGCCGAGATTTTCTTTTACCCCTCTATTCATCCACAAAGAAGCAAACACTAACCCGCAACACAGGACTGCCGCCACAGAACCTGTTGCCCACATCACGCAACGACGCATCCTCAGGCGACGTATCCGACGGTCAAACCGCATTCCCGCAGCCTCAACCTCTTCATCCGAAGGGATTTTCACGTTATCCAGAATTTCTTCTATATCTTTTTCAGTCTTCATGTCTATGCTTTTTTATACATATATAAACCGAAATAGGAAAAACTACCGCAAAAACGTGATTTTTTTCAAAAAAGATTTACATTTGCATAAATAAATCTATATTGGATGCATGTCAAAACAGAACGATATAATTCTTTTGGAATCTTTTAACCGGCGAAACCCGAAAGCATTCAGTATCGTTTATCGAATGATATATAGAGAATTATACCTATACGCCACCCGACTTTTCGAATCCCTAAATGTTCCGGCAGAAGACGTTATACAAGACATCTTCACCGATATGTGGCTCCGGGAATCCGTCCAATTCTCGTCAATCCCTTACATCAAGACATTCTGCTTTATCGCCTTGAAAAATGCCTACAAGAATAAAATCAAGCATCTGGGATACCAACAACGTTTCGAAATGGAGAGTAAAGTTGAAAACGAATTTTCAGAGGACATCGAGCAAGTGGAGCTATACCATTCCCTGTACGAATCTCTCAAATTCCTACCCGACGATTACGCCACGGTCATCCGTATGTACCTCGAAGGCTGGAAACCCGAAGAGATCGCCACGAAGCTAGGCATCGCCCTCCAAACCGTCTATAACAAACGCCGGGAGGCGGTTGTCCTGTTACGGAAATATATGGTGAAGTAATAAACTACTCACCTCGTTTGGGAACAAGGTGATTTATGAAATTACATTATAGTAAAACTAATTTTACGTCCAAGCCCTTGAAATATCTTAAACAACGTGGAAAGCTGAATATCTGCATGTCCATTTTCAATACGGGAAATATAACTTTTTTTTGTTCCTATCTTAGCTGCAAGTTGCTCCTGCGTCATACCCGCTTTCAAACGCTCTGCTTTTAATTGCTCCCCTATAATGAATGCTTCGCAACCATTTTCAAATTCATTACGTTCTTCCGTCCCGATAGCACCAAAATCTTCCGTGATTAAATCCTCAATTGGAGTACATCCTATTGCTTTCAATTCATCATTACTCATCATTTTATTCTCCTTTCCTGCCTTTACTAGCAAAATATTCATTCATAATCCGTTTAGCTCGTTCTATCTCCCTGAGAGGTGCTTTCTGCGTTTTCTTCTGAAAACCATTAAACAATATCACCAAATTACCCTCGTCCATACAACAAAAAATCCGATAAATATTACCGCCCTCTTCAACTCTAACTTCAAAAAGTCCATGTACCCCAACAACTGCTTTAAGAAATTTCTCAGGAACCTGCTCTAACGTCATTATATAAATAAAAATCTGGATATTCGAAAAATATACAGCCAAAAAAGAAAGAATGAAAGTCCACTGCATATTTTCTCTTTTCGCTGCATTCTCTATTTCTATCATTTTACTTGTAATCCTATTGTTATACTCAATAACTTGTATCAAGTATAGTGGCAATAGTTTAACAGTATTATAGTATTCGAATGTAGCAGCCAATTAAAAAATTGCGCTTTCTGATGGTTGTTGAAGATTACTATGGTTTAGATATAGTCTCTGACATAGAAATGTCGTGTATCTTCAGCATTATCATAAAAAAGGGCTAATTCAATCTTGGTCTCTTCGACAAATGAACATACCTTCGAAACAGGAACTTCAATATAAATTCTCATCATATCAATCGCCTCATTAGGAAATAATGGCAAAGTTCCCATATCGGATATTTTTAATCTATCCTCGTAAAGTTCAGTCGTATCAATACGTCCTTGATTTAAGCGCCATTTGACATTATATCGGGAAACATAGAGATTATTCATATAACAGTTAAGTTTGTATAATGATTCTGTCACCAGACTTTCATTATGAACTTGAACGACAAAACTATATTTTCTAAATCTACCATCCGATGTTTCTCCATTATCGAATAAAGACCAATCGACAATAGATAAAGTTGAAGTATTATGTCGGTGGAATAAGTCTCGAACTTCATATTCTTCCATCATGACCGATTGGAAATTGTAACGCTTATAATAGCGTTTATCACCACTCATGTGCGGAGCATTGTTGCTTCTCGGTATTTTAACTATATACACAGTCCGTTTTATGTCTCCGTCTTGACGAAGAGGAATGATTCTGATATTGTTGATTCGTTTCTGAATGTTGGAGTTTATAATTTGCTCCAACCATTCTTTGGTAAAAATATCACCATCCACAAACGAATATGAATCTGCCTTATGCCCGATCTCACTTATTCCGTAGATTATTATTCCACCGTCGGAATTGGCAAATGCCGACACATCTTTGGCTATCTCGTTTTTCTTTTTATCATCTTTTGCAAGAGCACCTGCGGCTTTGAAATCGAGGTGTATAGATTCTTCAACCCCATTATCGATTAAATATTGAATGTCGGCAAAAGTATATATCTCTTTATCAAATAAGTTCATGTCTTTTAGTAAATATAATTGAGATTGACTAACTATTTAAATAGAATGGTTTATCTTTAGATCATTATATAAGGCCAGACCTTTTGCCGTCAGCAAATATTTCTGCCTTGGATGATTGGGTTTATCAGGATATAGAATCTTGAGAATACCAGTCTCGATAGCCGGATTTATGTAATTTTCTATAAAAGTAGGGCGATGCTTCAAACCGACTTTCTCCATCAATCCTTTCAGCGACAACTGTTCGTTTGACAAGGCGAACAACAAAGCGAGAACTTGTTCGGTTACTTGTACGGTAGGTTGTTCGGTTCTTGTACGGTTATCATGTTGTGCTTGCCCTGTAACCAGTTCTTTCGGTGCATTTACTACCATATACCGATTCCGCAGCTCGTTATTTTCGCCCAATAACAGATTGCGGAAAAATCGTTCCAAGTATTCGGAATTGCGCATAATGCCTTTTTGCACGTTTTGGTAGTTGGCGCGTACCAGCGCATTACGGAAATACCACGAATAATTGGCGAATAGGTCATTTGTTACGTCAAAGCCCATAGAACGTAGATAGAGAATCGTGAACACGGCAGTTGTTCGAGTATTTCCCTCGCCGAACGGATGGATTTGCCATAGTCCCGACACAAACTTGGCTATGTGGCTCACTAATCCATTCCTATCCACTTTTGAATAGTCGAACTGGCGTTCCTGTTCCAAGTCGTATTCAATCGCTTTGCAAAGATCGGGTGCGGAAACATAGAGCACTGTATCTCCACGAAGTACCCATTCCTTTTTCGTAATGTTGTAATCTCGTATTTGACCGGCAAACTTGAATACACCATCGAATATCCGACGATGAATCGATGTCAGTCCGACAAGCGTAAACGCAAATGTTTTTTCGGTAAGAAGTCGGCGAATGTTGGTCGATGCCGTATCCGCCTCGTGCATTTCCACATCTTCAGGTGTACGCGCTTCTTTCGACTGGTAGTAGCTTTTTATGAGCTGTTCTGCTTCGTCAATCGTAATTTCGCCCTCAATATCTTTTCGGGCGGTTTCAATCAGATAGTGGGATGGTTTAAGTCCATCGACGGCCTGCAAGCCGATTGCAGTCTGCCACGCATAGCCTTTCTCCCGCTTTTGCGGTTCGTCTTGGCGGATGTATTCGTCGAAGTTTATCATAGCTCAATCACTTTATTCCTAATTTATTACACAATTCCTCTGTTGTCTCTGTGAGGTATGTATAAGATTGTGGAGCAGCAATATTATTATCCAAACACATTAAAGATTTCGGAGTCTCTAATTTGAAAACCGTTTTAAATTTAATTGCATAAGAATCTTGATGGTCGGCAAAATAGAACATGAAAAAATCCTTGGAAACACCAGCACGTTTTTTAGTTTTTTCCCACACGCTTTCTGGCGTCCCCTTTAAAATAGAATCAATCTCAATCAAGGCGACAATCTTTTTGATAGGCGCAGTTGCATATACAACAATATGTCGTATATCCGCAGGAATACGCTTGCGATACTCGTATTGCTTTTCCCCAGATAATATTTTTTCAATATGACTTGGATGAATGGATAATATAATCGTTTCAGTTTTCATGTATCAATGCTGAATATTGTTGATTATCAATTTTTCTAATACTTTGGATATATCCCTCAACTTTAGCTTTAGCTATCTGTTGATAGGATATTTCTTTGTCAAGAGCTATATACCGGAAAAGTATTACCAACGTCTTTTTCTTCAGAATCTGCTGTAGATCCGAATAATTGTAGACGGTTCTCTTGGCAATGGCAGGAAATACTTCGTCGATATTTTCTGAAGACAAAACGTCTTCGACTATACCCATACATTGTATGGATTTGCGATCTTTGCTTCTATAGAATAGGACAATATCACCTTTCCGAATGGATTTGATTCGAGAATGACATAAATAAGCTTTTTTTATGGTGTTACCTTGACAAGAATATAACGATTGATCCTTCTCGAATAAAGAGCCTTTCATGCTACTGAAGTCCGGGAACAAATCTTCATGATATTGCGGTTGAATAGGAATAATGAATTTTTGAACGGATTCATTATCCATGAAATAGGGATAATACCTTATCAAAGAATCCAAACTACCGCAATTATCATCCATTAATTTCATTGGCTTGATATAAACATCATCTTGTTTATATTTACCGAGGCAATAAAAGCCATAATCTAAACAAAGTCCTACAAGTGTTTTCTGTTCTTCTCCGAACGTATGTAGATATACCCAATCCAACTTGTTTTTTACACAATAATCGAATGCAATATACAAAAGTCGCTCGCCCAATTTTTTCCCACGAGCCATTGTGTCAACCTTGAAAGTACAAAGTTTCAAGATCCGTCCGGAAATAATCTCCCCGTTATCGGTTAGTCGAGTATCCTGTTCGTGTTTATAAATACAGATTGCGGCAACATTACCGTCTCCGTTTTCGATACACCAGCATTTTCGCTTGTCTGCGGCACATTTCTGAAACCATTGATCGAATCCAGCGTATGATTGACGCAAGGACTCGAAAAAAGGTTGATTCTTGTTTATTTCATATAAAAAACGTTCTTTCACACCAGTGTAATCGAAAGAAAATGGGACAGTCGTATATCGCCGAAGTAATAACAAGAATTGTTCTAACCGATACACTTTATCCTGCAAGCCAATCCGTAAGGCTTTTTTGTGTATGCCTTCATCATTTGTAACAAGAAGGTGTACGGCTCCACGATATAAGGCGAACAATACATTATTGTCTACCTTATCGTTATCATTAGATTGTGACAAACCGAGTTCGTAGCACTCCTGAGCGGAAAGAATGGGAGGATTCTCTATTTGCGAATATTGTCTTAATCGAGATAATACGATTTTCTGTCTTTCTTGATTCTTGTCTCGGTTGATATCTTCAAATTGTATCGGATGAATATATAGACAATGCTGCTGTTCTGCAGATAATTTCCGCAGTTCGGCAAAGGAAGTGTCAAGAATCCTACTCGTATCTTCCAATGGGATAATGATATTCGTGTCTAATAATATATTCATTAGGAATATTATTTGGGTGAACTAATAGAATATCTTATTGGTTGTGTTCTCCGTTTTTATCTTTACCGACTTTTAAAGTCAACCAAAAACCAATAATCATTAAGACTATTGAACAGCTCAAGACTATATTCGGAGTTTTTGAGAATTTCGTATCATTTCATATGTTTGGGCTTATTTACTGCTGATTAAATCTTTCGGATTAACTTGTAAGATGTTTGCTATTTCGAACAATACATCTAAACTCGGCTGACGTCTGTTACAGACATAAGAATTGACGATGCAAAAACTTTTTCCGAGTTTTTCCGCCAACCAAGTTTGCTTGATGCCTTTCTCTTCCAACACCTCTTTTATTCGATTCTTGGGCTTGTCCATCCTTAATGCTTTTGATATTTCCGACGCAAAGATATAAAATCTTATGCAACAAAAAGATAAAAGCTAATAGATATTATTATCATGATTAGAGTTTATCGAGAATCGCTAAATATTAGTCATTCAATATTGTATAAATAATACTATAAATACGCTTGCTAACATTGTATACCTGCCGACAGACAAATGTCTGTCGGAACATTAGGCTCCCCCGAAAAGAATTTCGTGGACAGCAGGCACGTTGATTTGTTTTCCGTGAATGGCAAAGTTCTTATATCGAAATAGAAATATAATAATCTCCATTATCCAACTTTTCCCCTTTTTTAGAATCATATCAGGTAGCATTTATTTGCGTGAACAATCTGGAGAGTAGATACATTCAGTATGGCAAGACACTATTCGAAAGCGAAATTCCAGGTTTCAGAAGACTTACAAAAGCACTATATACGGATTAACCACACATAGTGTTTTCCCCTTTACGAGAGATTCCTGCTTTATTGTTTCAGTTCCTTGATGACTCTTTTTATTCCGTAGGCAACCGATGTCATGTCCTTTCTGACAGCGGAAAGCGCAGATGAAAGATTGGACGCAGTAATAAACCGTGAGCCGTCCTTGGATTGCAGGAACCGTCCTTTGTCGAGAACAGACTGCCAGCGGGATTGGATGAACGAATTTTCGAGAAGTGCATCGAAAAGGATAACCACATGGCGGAGATTGTTCACCCGGATATGAAAGGCCTCCTTGCAGGAAAAGAGAGCTTCCATATCCTCGACGTAGAGCATAGAAACGCAAAACAGATGATAAGTATTGGCACAAGACACAATACCTGTCATCTGTTCTTGAGTGAAGTTGCAGCCGAAAGAAAGCGGCGGGGCTTTTACTAAACCATCGTTATGATGCACAACAGGTGTCGGCAACGGATCCGACCTGTCATACTGCCTTCGCAGCTCCATACACTCCTCGAAAGAGAAATCTGATGCGGTAAAAAGAGGATGGATAAGGTGGGTACATTCAGTTAGCAGCCCTTTGACGATGTGGATGTTCATTTCGTGACAGTTCCGGCAAACTGCACTATCGCAGTTGATGTACCGGTGACTGTTGATGAAGTCATCCACATAGCGGTCGTACCGTTTGCCGTCCGCAATTACATTTTGGAGATAGAGTTCTCTCACTTCGGAGAGTAACTCGAATAGTTCTTCCGCTACATCCTGTTCAGCAGCGAAGTGGGTCAGGTGTTGCTTCCCCTCAAAAAAAAGAGAAGACTTTTTGATTTCTTTTTTCATGTCAATTTACTGATTATGAATTTATATTTGAGTAAGATGTTCCATAGTGAAATGGTGCTTCTTCTTTATTTACACCGCCCGCAATTACTGCATCCGTTGCAGATCAACCGGCTGCCGCAGTTGTCGCAACTTGCTCTGTAAAAGGGTTTATACAGTTGTTCCGGCTCCAAAATGCGCCCGTATGGATTGCGCAGCACAAATTGCATCGGGCGGCCGATATGGTTCACCCCGGCTTTGTACGCCATTTCGCTTTGTACGCGCTTGCTCGGAATGCGATAACGCTTCCCGTCCTTGATGAACTCGGTTCCTGTTTCGATGAAACAGAACGTTACATCGTGCGTGCGGCATTGTTCGGAGAGGGATTTTACCCAATCGAAATCACAGGGACGCACGCCATCGTAATTTTCGCCTCCGGCAATAACCTGTTCGATTTGTCGCATCGCAAGGTATTTCCCGATTTCGATACTGCCGATCAAGGGGGCGGTCATAATTCCCTTGTGTTTGAACGGCAGCTCCAGCAAGAGCGGAATACGCTCGTCGACACGCTGCTGGTTCTCGCACGTCACATTGAAAAATACATTTTCCCAGCCATCGCCCCAATCCGAAGGCAGGGCTTCCCGTACACGTTCGGGACGTTTGGTCAGAAGGAAAAATTTTACATCGCTCCGGGCTTTGATAATCCGCCATGCCTCCTCACGCTACGCATCCGCATCATCTAAAAAGAAATCCGACGACATGCACACCCGTATCAGTTCGCCGCTACGAATTTTGTATCTTCCATCCCGGCCTTTCTGCAACGGATAGGAAAATCCGCATTGCGTCCGGAAAACACGGCTTCCGTCCATGCTGCGTTTACGGTCGAGAAAATACATGTAACAATGCCGGCAACCTTCGCTTATTTTCGTACAGCCGTGCCAGGGATTCCATATATCGTGCATATCCGTTTATTTCAGTATATCGGTTACTATCTTTTTCATATCCTCACGGAACGGGATGAAAGAGCGCACGGGAACCTGCTTCTCGGCGTAGTCCCGATTGATGCGTACCAACGTGATGTTATCCGCCTGCGATGCCATCCGCTCGAAAGGGAAGCGGATGATGGTCGGAGTATTGTAGCCTACGCCCAACTCCAAAAGCAGCGTGTTTCGGCGACAAGCCTTTTGCATGAAAGCCTGATAACGCTCGTGGCACTCGTACCAATGCGCATCCTGCACGAAATGGTCGTCTTTCCTTAGATTTACCTCCATCGCTCCGCCGCACACGGGGCAACGGGGCACGAGCGAAGCCGGGATACGGCAATTCTCGGTATTCTGGGACATCTCACGCACGAGGGCTTCATTATAATACAGTTTGTCATGACACGCTTTGGCGCATTGCAGGTAGGCATAATCGCCTTGCACGGCAAATATCCGTTCTCTGTCGAATCCCGCTTTCTCGAACTGCCCGTCCACGTTGGTGGTTATCACGAACCACTCTTTCCGCTCGACCGCCTGCAACAACATACGGTACAATTTCGTACCGGCCTCGTCATAGCGGTTTTGCCGTATATGGCGCGCCCAGTACGCCCATCGCTCCTCCTCCGTCTTGAAAGGATAAAATGATGAGGTGTAAAGGTCTGTAAATCCGTAACGGCGGATAAAATCACCGAAATGATCCATGAAACGGCGACCGCTATATTCCAATCCTGCTGCAGCGGAAAGTCCCGCTCCTGCTCCGATAACGACATACTCCGCCCGGTCGAGTGCGTGGCGTAATTCCGCCAACCGGCGGGAATAACTCTCCCGAATCGGCATTTTACGACAATAGGTTTCTATAAATGGATAAGTCATCATCTTTGAATACATTGAATATGACGGAATTTATACCGATCGCAACGGTCGTTTCGAGATACGCGCGCACGGTGCTGACCGCAATCTCGGCGGCACGCCTTTGAGGGAATCCGAACTCTCCTGTAAAGATACAGCAGAATGCGATACTTTGCAAATCGTGCGCATCGGCCAGCGCAAGGCATGCCCGATAACAATTCGCTAGTTCCTGTTCCTGTCGGGGCGTTGGTTCGGTATCACGGACAATGGGGCCGACCGTATGCAGTACATAATGGGCCGGCAGGTTGTAGCCGTCCGTAATCTTTGCCCGCCCGGTCGGTTCCGCATGTCCCTGCGCCTGCATCAACCGGTCGCAAGCCAGACGCAACTGCACTCCGCCGCCGAATGGATGGCGTTGCCTATGCAGCGGTGCGTCGGCACGAAACAACCCAACAGAGCGCTATTGGCTGCATTGACGATGGCATCCACCTGTAAACGGGTGATGTCGCCCTGCCACAACCGCAAACGCCCGTCCACCCGGCACGACATGATATCGGACAAGGCGACAATTCCTTTGTCCGCCAGTTGCCGTTGCAGTTCCATATCCTGCGCTTTTATAAAATCTTCACTCACGGGATGCGGCGGACGGACATTCAACAATGCACGCATCATCTTCCGTTGCTCCGGTAATGAATCCGGTATTTGCAGGCCGGCATATTCCATCCGCTCATCGAGCAATGCCCGAAGGACGTATTCAAAATCTTTCACGTTATTTGATTATGGTGTATCGCCCTTCCTTACGTGGTTTCGATGCGGGATAAGACCCATCTACATAGCCGAGAATCACGAAACAACGTGCCACCATGTTATCGGGTATGTTCCAGTCACGCAAAATCTTTTCTCCTTCGGGGTTGGAAAAAGTTTCCTCTCCACGAGCCAGGATACACGATGATATACCGAGTTCGGTAGCTTCAAGCACCATGTTCTCGGCCACGCAGAACGCATCCGGCACAGAGTAAAGAAAGTTTTTCAGGCCGAAGATGACTATAACGATCGGTGCACCATAGAATCCCGAGCGGATAGAGGGGTCGTCGATGATCGAGGGCTGTTCTTTCGATACAAAGCCCCCCATGAGGCGAGAACGGTCGAATCCGCGTATGTTCAGTTTCCCCATAGCTTCATTGAGTGCCTTGTTCTGGCAGGCGACAAAACGGCTGCGTTGTCCTCCTCCGGCATTCGGTGCATAGGCTCCGGCTTCAAGTATCTTCAACAGGTCTTCTTCTGCGACCTGCCTGTCGGTATAACGCCGGATACTCCGGCGATACTTCATCAGTTCAAGTAAATCCATGACATCATCGATTATAAGTTTATCTCTTTCCAGCATTGTGGGTCAGGGGCATAGAAATCGTGTGTGTAGCCGTAAGCAACGGCGGGACATCCCCGGCAAAAACGCAACAGTTCGCAACGGGAGCATTTCTTGAATCGCTCATACTGCCGGTAGGCATCCATTTTTTTTCCATTGTAGATGTCGAGGATGTGCTCTTTGAACACATTGCCTACCGGACTTTCAAATCGCCGGCAAGCCATTACGCCGCCCGTCGGCAAAATCGTCATGTGGCAATCACCGCAATGACAGCCGTCGTAAACGGTATCGGCATCCGTCGCATCCGGTATTTGGAACAGTCCCTTTTCGTAGAGGAACAATGTCCAGAGATGGTCTTTCAGATTGAATGTCGTGCCGCAATCCTTGTATTGCTCGAACTTCTGCCAGATACGTTCCAAGAAATCCCGATACTCCAATGGCTCTATGTGGGTACTTTTCTCAAAAGAGGTGGGGCAATAACGTCCGAAAGCGAAAATATCGACCTCATGCGCCACCACCAAGTCGATGATATCCGATATCTCCCGAATATTCGTACCTGATACGGTCGTCATAATGGCACAGCGGATGCCCGCTTTACGGATGACAGTTATCTTTTCGATGGTCGTGTCGAACGAACCGGACTTGCGGATGGCATCATGCGTATCCCGAAGCCCGTCGATGGAGAGCTGGTACTTGTCGCAACCGTATTCCTTCAGACGAGCACATACCTCATCGGTCAGATGAAACGGATTTCCCAATATCGTGAATGGAATATTCTGCTCACACAGCAGTGCGAGAATATCCCAGAAACGGCTGTGCAGAATCGGGTCTCCGCCCGTGATATAGAAATAAGGCAGACGGTTCATGCGGCGGCACATTTCCACGCAATCGGTTATCACCTGCCGGGCTTTCGGGAAAGACATTTCAACTAATTTGGGATGTCCCTCCGAAAAGATGTAGCAATGCTCGCAACGCTGGTCGCAACTGTCGGTGATATGCCATTGAAAAGCAAAATATTCCATAATCTGCAACTTTAATGATTATTGTTTGTAGATTGTATTCAGGTTGAATTGGAAACCGCACCGTATAAAACAATCACAGTGCGGCTTCCATGTTCAGCGAAACATCAGTTTACTTGTCGCCTGCACCGCAAGCCGAGCCACAAGCGGCAGGTTTCGGTTCGGGCTTGGTATCGCCGTCGCCCGCACCGCAGGCAGAACCGCAAGCTCCGCTCGGAGCTATCGTTTCATCTTTTGCGCAGAGGTAGCTCTGCGCACTTCTCTTTGCGGAATAAACTCCGCTGACAGATGTCCTTTTCATATTTGTTGTTTTTAAAGTGAATATTACAAGGAGAAATAGGTCGTATTGCACGACGTCATTCATCCTTTTGTCGATGCAAAGTTATATCACATGATACTATCTCACAAGAAGTTACATTTTTCACGCATAGTAACCTTTTTCTCGCTTTTGCAGAAAACCAGCACTTTGGCAGAGTGTTAAAAAATATATTTTTTTGCACATCGGACGATATGACGATTTTTATTACTAATTTTGCATTTGCAATTAACTTTTAATTTGTAAGCGATGCGGAGAAAAGAAGAACTGAACTCAATCATTGAGATCTGCCCTGTCAGGAACGTAATTGCACGTTTCGGTAACAAGTGGGCGTTATTGGTCGTGCTGGTTTTAAGCGAACACGAGAAAGTCCGTTTCAACGAACTGTGCCGGTTGATACCCGATGTCTCGTCACGCGTTTTGTCCGGCACATTGAAGACTCTGGAAGCAGATGCGCTCGTCTCACGCAAAATCTATCCCGTAGTACCTCCGAAAGTAGAATATCAACTGACGGAAACGGGGCGTTCGCTGGTACCTCTTATCACCCAATTGACAGAATGGGCACAAACCAATCTAAAGAAAATCGTAGAACACCGAAAAGAATTTGAGGCGCAAGACAAAGAGTAGAAGCGGAGAAATGATCTGATAGGCTATTAATCAGAAACATAATAATAGATTCACATACTCCCTTGAACTCGTGAATGAAAATTGATGATAATGTATTCGTCATCGGGAGGATGCTATGCAATCTGCAACAGAGACGGTAATACTGTACAATATAGAGTGATATAAAAGCAGAATTGGAGAAATAAGATTGTGCGCAAGCAGATTGCAGAAAAGAGGGAAAGAAAATATGGTTTCAACCACGATATTTCTTTTCCCTCCTTTCTGCGGTAATTAGTTTACTTTGTTTTTTTCCTATACGTACCCGGATTAAAGTAAACCTAAATCTGGCCATATGCAGACATGGAAACAGTACCATTTTATAGCACTCAACAATGCTACGATTTACATTAGACTAATCGAACAACCCGTTTACCAAATTGACGGCATCATCCTTTTTCTGATTGATGATTTTGGCATACACTTGTGTCATCTTTACATCGGCATGGCCGAGCAGCTTCGAGGTTGTATAGAGATCCGCACCGAGTGTCAGCATCATTGTTGCAAAAGTGTGCCTCGCCGTGTGAAAGGTGAATCGCTTGTCGATTCCAGCAGCTTTCACCCAAGGCTTGATGAGTATATTCATCATCGACGGACTCGGCAAATCGAATACATGGTCATCTGCTGTCTTGTCTCCCCGTTCCGGCATCCACTTCAACGCTTCGGGGGAAAGAGGCAGGTAAATCGGTTCTTTGGTCTTTTGCATGGACACAGCCAAGCGATATTGTCTTCTATAGACGAAGACGTCTTTCCACTTCAATCCCACAATATCGCTCATGCGCAATCCGCAGAAGCAGGAGAACAAATAAGCGGACTTCACCACCTCATTATTCATCGGTGTGGCAATCAATGCCCGGACTTCCTCAATGGTCATATACGACCGTTTGCTCTCTGGCAGACGAATCTTATCCGAATTATTGATTTTGGTAAACGGATTGACTTTGATAATCTCCGCACGAACGGCAGCGTTCAAAGCACCGTTCAGGATACGGTAGTAGGTGTGGAGCGTAAAGTTCGACACACGTTTTCCTTTGGGACGATATTCCGTCATCAGATAATCAAGGTAGTCTTGGCAGAATGCCTTGTCAATTCGATCCATTGTCATCCGTTCTCCTGCATAATCTTTCAGGATGCGAATGGTCACTGCGATTTGGTTTCCGTCCTTTTTGCCTCGCTTTGCCTGATTTTCTTTATATGTATTCATCCAATCGAGCAAGAATACCTTTTCCCTGTTCTCGCTACCCGCTTCCCCATTAGTCAATTCGATGATGCACTTCGATTTGATTGCATTGGCTGCATCCATCGTGGCCTGATTCCGTTTCCGGGCATTATTGTCCGTTTCCGGGATGATATACATCTTAAGATACTCATAGGTTCGTTTGCCGTCTCTGTATATATCCAGATACAAACTCTTGCTTCCGTCGCTCAACGGTTTCATCCGAAGACGAATCGGTTCTTTGACTTTCGTCGGCTTCTTCACTCGTGGCATATTCAATTCCTTTATTCGTTATTGCTGTTGCAAAGGCAGGAATAATAATCCGAATTAAGGAACAAACAAGAAACAAAAATGTACCGAATAAGAGCCAAACAACTGAAAAGAAATATACGGACTTAAATACTTATAAAACAGCGTATTTATTTTCACTTGTTTGGCTCTTGTTTTCTTTTTGTAGGTCTATTATATAAATCTGGTAGATTTTACGCAAAGTATTCCGAGATAAAGTCTTTTTGAAATCCTTAAAATAATTTGCATACGCTACTACTTGGCGAACATATTCTCTTTTTTCTGCCATAACAAGTATTTTTGCCTATACAAAGATAACTAATTAGTGAACAAAAATCAATGATTTATCCGTTTTATTATTAGAAAATATCAACACGGATAAAACAGAGATAAACCAACCTTATCCTATGGTTAAATACCATACCAGGAAAAACAATCATATCGTCCCTCGAAACCGGAAATATCACTAACTTTGGCATAAAAATAAGAATATGGCAACAACAATTATATTTAACGCTTGTATCATTACCATGAACGAACGCATGGAGTTGATCAAAAACGGTTCTATCCGGATAGAAGGTAATCAAATTAAAGAAATACGCGAAGATAAAATTGAAATCCCCGATGCAGAATATTTTGATGCCGAGGGGATGATCGTGATGCCCGGGTTTATCAACACGCACACCCATGTACCCATGACCATGTTGCGCGGATATGCCGATGACCTCCCGCTCCACACTTGGTTAAACGAACATATCTTTCCGGCAGAAGCACGCATGGTGACCCCGGAGAACGTGGCCATCGCTTCCCGCTTTGCTTTTATCGAGATGATCAAATCGGGAACCACGTGTTTCAACGACATGTATTTTTTTGAAGACATCATTGCCTCGGAAGCCAAGAAAGCAGGTATCCGGGCTGTCGTGGGAGAATCCTTGATCGACTTTCCGACACCGAGTTTTCACACGGTCGACGAAGGAATGGCTCGCTGTGAATCCCTCGTTCAACAATGGTACGGGGACAGCTTGATCCATCCTACCATTTGCGCCCATTCTCCCTATACCTGTTCAAAAGAGACACTACAAAAAGCCAAAGTTCTCTCCGAGAAATACAATATTCTTCTTCATATCCACGTGGCTGAAACCCGTAAAGAAGTGGAAGACATCACGGCTCAAACCGGTATGGCTCCGGCCGAATACCTTTACTCTATCGGGTTGTTGGATAGAAACGTGATTGCAGCCCATTCCGTCTGGTTAAACCCGAAAGAGATCGAATTATACGCCCGAACCCGCACGTCCGTTGCCCACTGTCCAAAAAGTAACCTGAAACTAGCCAGCGGTATCGCCGACACGGAGACGTATACGAAAGCGGGCATTAACGTCAGCATCGGCACCGATGGCACGGCAAGCAACAACACGCTGGACATGATAGAAGAGATGCGTTTTGCCGCCCTCCTCCCCAAGGGTACCCGGTATAACCCGGAGGCCGTCAATGCCCGAACGGCATTACGAATGGCCACGATTAACGGGGCAAAAGCCCTCGGTATTCATCACCTCACGGGTTCTCTCGAGGCCGGGAAACGGGCCGACCTGATCGTGATTCATGCCGACGCCAGCAATATGCTCCCGATCTACGATGTGTATTCTGCCATCGTTTATGCATCCAACAGCAAAAACATCCGTTCCAGCATGGTAAACGGGAAATGGATTATGCGCAACCGGGAACTTATGAATATCAATAAAACGGAGACCATGGAGTCCATGAAATATATCGTTAACAGCCAGATTGACAACCGAAAATGATGATATGGAGATGAGTTTTTCATTTTCAAATTTCCATTTTCAATTCTCAATTATATTCGTTAGTTTTGCAAACCTTTTTATAAAGAAAGGTGTTTATAAATACTATAGACCCAATTAGATATGGAAAATAAGAATTATGGAGGACTCGACAGCGAGTTTACGGCATACGAAACTGCCGAGATTGTAGTATTGCCTGTACCTTATGATGGAACAAGCACGTGGTTGAAAGGGGCAGATAAAGGTCCCGATGCAATTCTTGAAGCATCGGCTAACATGGAACTCTATGATATTGAAACGGATTCCGAAGTATATACTCACGGTATCGCAACCTTGGAACCGGTGACAGAGGCCTCATCTCCGGAAGCCATGTCTCAGGAAGTTGAAAAACAAGTTGACAAAATATTAACAGACAAAAAATTCCCGGTGATCTTGGGAGGGGAACATTCCGTTAGCATCGGTGCTTTCCGGGCTTTTGCCAAACACTATGACAAATTCTCCGTATTACAACTGGATGCACATTCCGACATGCGTAGCGAATACGAGGGTTCCACTCATAATCACGCTTGCGTGATGGCACGTGCCAAAGAAGTAGCAACCGTGGCTCAGGTAGGAATCAGAAGTTCAGCTATCGAAGAAAAAGAGAACATCATGCCGGATCGTATTTTCTATGCTCACGACCTACATGATGCCAAGGAAGGTAACAACTGGATGTACATGGTATCCCAAAAATTACACGATAACGTGTATATCACGATCGATTTGGACGTTTTCGACCCGGCTATTCTTCCGGCTACGGGAACCCCGGAACCAGACGGACTCTATTACAGAGAGGTGTTGAACTTCCTGAAATTGATCAACGAACGTCACAACATTGTCGGCTTGGACGTAGTTGAACTTTGCCCCAACGAAGTCAATAAATCATCAGACTTCTTGGCTAGCAAACTAATCTACCAGATATTGAGCATAAAATATCAAAACCAATCAAATAATTGACGATTTACGATTTATGACTTACGATTAAAGCATTAGCCTTGTGCGGCTGGAATCTAAAATCAAGAAATCTAAAATGACGAAATTGAGTCAATAAGGTCCTCATAATTGTACCTTATATTTTTAAGATAAATAAAATGGAAAAGAAAGATTTATTAAAAGACACTATCAAACACATCGACATCAAGTCGTATGACTCAACCCAACTGATTGACGCGATGCGCGATATGTCATTCACCTCTCGCGACACGGCCAGAGCAACCGATATTCTGATGATGATGGTTGGAGAGAAAGAGTGTACTAATATTCTTACCATTGCCGGAAGCACCAGTGCTGCCGGATGTATGCAGGTTTACGTGGATATGGTTCGTAACAAAATGGTTGACGTGGTAGTTTCTACCGGTGCGTCTATCATCGATATGGACTTGTTCGAAGCCCTTGGCTACAAACACTACAAGGGACACCAGGATGTACCTGATATGCAATTAAGAGAACTTTACATTGACCGTATTTACGATACGTTCATCGACGAAGAGGAATTACAAGCTTGCGACCACACGACTTTCGAGATCGCTAATAGCTTGGAGCCACGTCCTTATTCTTCACGTGAATTTATCTGGGAAATCGGTAAATGGTTACACGAAGGACACGCTGTTAAGAAAGACAGCTTGATCCAAACCTGTTATGAATGTGGAGTGCCCATCTTCTGCCCGGCTTTCTCCGATTGTAGCGCAGGATTCGGTATCGGTAAACACCAATGGGAACACCCCGACAAACACGTGTCTATCGACTCTGTAAAAGATTTTATCGAATTGACCCAAATCAAGATCAAGGCAGGAACAACCGGCTTGTTCATGGTAGGTGGTGGAACCCCGAAAAACTTCGCACAGGACACCGTTGTATGTGCTGAAATCCTCGGATTCGACGTGCCGATGCACAAATACGCCATCCAGATCACCGTGGCTGACGTTCGTGACGGAGCTTGTTCTTCTTCAACCTTGAAAGAGGCTTGCTCTTGGGGTAAAGTTGACGTTACCTACGAACAAATGGTTTACGCTGAAGGAACCACCGTTATTCCCGCTATCGCAAGCTACGTTTATCACAACGGACCTTGGAAAGAGAGAGAATACAAAAACTGGAACAAATTATTCCAAAAATAATCACAACAGGAGGGAAGCGAAAGTTTCCCTCTTTTCTTTCTACCCGATTGAGGAATATCTCCACGCTTAAGCCGAGGAGAATTTCCCCACTTCTTCTACATTAATCGCCCGACATACATAATCAAAATTCAAGAGAAAATTGTATATTTACTCTTTGAAAACGGGAGATGGAAAACAGAAAAATCATTCACATTGACATGGATGCGTTCTACGCCTCTATCGAACAACGGGATCACCCGGAATACAGGGGAAAACCGCTTGTCGTAGGGCGTCCGGAGAAACGCGGTGTCGTAGCTGCCGCCAGCTACGAGGCTCGCCGTTATGGCATACGTTCTGCCATGTCGTCCATGAAAGCCAAACAGCT
>DYVS01000259.1:0-11015 GCA_020743075.1 Butyricimonas virosa
TGTTGATCTCGTATATTAGCATATTAATAAAAAGAAAATACGAGAAACATACCGTCCAGTAAAACACGTAGGCAAAACTAACGTGCGTTTCCAAAACGACATCCGAGTATATATCACTCAATAACGGGATTTCAAATGTAATCACGGTAAGCGGGATTAATCCGGCCAAAATGGCCACGACGATATTTCCCCAAATAAAACGTTTTTTTATCCGGGAGGAATAAAACCACAATACCAATGATATAATTAAAAACAAGAATACGATCTCAGCATGATGAGCTTCTCTTGCCAGATAATACGCAATTCCCACGGCCACGACATTCAAAATGGAATGTAGAATGATCGCAGCCCTGCGGCTAATGGTTTTCCCAACAATCACGGGTCTGTTTCCCGAAATACGGTCCGCTTTCGTGTCAAAATAATCATTTATGACATAAGCGGCCGACACTAGACAACACACGGCTATTACCAGTAACGAGAAATTGCCTTCCGACATTTGCAGGGCAAAACCAGCTTTCTCCAGCACGGGCTGGACAACAAAGAAACGCATGGCATACATGGTAAATGCCGTGAATGCGATCGTTCGTAGGCGTATTAACTTGAGAATTTCCAACATCTTGTTCTTTAACTTACATACATTTCACGTAGCATTGGGTATCCATCCATTCGCCTTTCGCTTTCAGGACTTGAGCCACGACATCCCGTACGCATCCAAGGCCACCGGGCGTGTCTGAAATATAGCGAGAAATAGCTTTGATCTCTTCGCACGCATCCGAAGGACATACCGGCATACCCACGATTTTCATCACGTTGTAGTCTGGTATATCATCTCCCATGTACATCACATTTTCCGGGTTCAGATTATATTTTTGCAAGAACTCGTTCAACGCTTCAACTTTATTCGCCACACCAAGATACACCTCCTTCACTCCCAATTTCTCAAAACGTTCTCTTACCCCGGGAGCCTGTCCCCCGGAAATAATACAAACCGGATATCCCTTCTTCGTGCAGTACATCATGGCATAGCCATCTTTCGTACAGGAGGTACGAATCAAGTCACCTTCCGGTGTTATATTCATTTCATGACGTGAAAAAACTCCATCTACATCGAAAGCAAAAGCTTCTACCTTCTTTAATTCCTCTTTGAATAATTTCATAGCGTTCGTATTTATCTAATTTACCACAATGTGGGCATATCTATTATATCTTGCGAGATCTTTTGATCCCCAGTCTCTTCTTTATCTTGCGTTCCCTTTATTCCTTCCGATAATATCGTGTATATTTTCAGCAAGTCTTTGTCATTCTTCAACATATTCTTGTGCACATTCATGATACTCTCGTCCCCCCGCTTGGCCGGTCCAGTTTGAGCCTCTTCCGGATTTAGGAGCATCACTTTATCTGCTGTCTCGAAAATCAAAGGACGTAACATAGCAAAGGATAATCCTTTGTCTTCTAGTAATTTGCCTGCCACTTGATACAAATAATTAGGGAAATTACAGGCAAAAACAGCAGCCAGATGCAATTCTTTGCGCTGGGTCGAGTCTATCTCGTATATTTTATCTGACAACTTTTCCGCAAACCTTTTAATTCGTTCCTTCACGGGCCCCGTGTTTCCTTCCACACATAACGGGATCTCCCTGAAATCCAGTTCTCGTTTCTTGGAAAAGGTTTGTACCGGATAAATCACCCCATAATGTTTGGAATATGACTTGAATACGTCCATCGGTTGACTTCCTGAAGTATGTAGAATCAATGCATCATCTGGTATCCTAATCGTCTTAATAATAGATGGTAAAATATCATCACTTACACAAAAAATATAAATATTCCCATCCGGATACACCTCATTTACTTCAGCCGTGTAAGATATTCCCGTCTTCATTCCCAGTTGCCGGGCAGAATCAAGCGTACGACTATAAATCTGACATAAATTCTCTCCCGCTTTTAAAAGAGCTCCGGCCAGATGATGAGCGACATTTCCAGCCCCAATCAATATGATTTTATCTTGTTGTTCCATATATTAGTAAGCAATATTTTTAGGAGATAATACCCCATTTTTAATAGCTTCTAAAAGACGTTCACTTGCCTTGCAAATATCTTCATTGAAAACTTCGGAAATTAAAACTAATTTGCCATCGATTATTTGCAAATGTTTATATCCGTTCTTATTATCCGCTTGATTCAATAATACCAAATCATTCCCGGGAATAAACGTATGAGTCATTTGGTTGCGAAGTTTATCATACAAAAAGCCATTATCATTTAACAACCGATAACGCCCACCGAATAATTTCTTTACCCCAAGAGAAAAACGTTTAGCCGACTGCCCCTTGGCTTTCATTGGTTTATTATCTAAAAAACTTCCCAGCACCTCAATCGCTTGCCCCATAATGACGAATTGCATATATGACAAATCCACTCCCTGCAATTTAGTAATTTCATCCACAATCACTTCACGTATGAAATGCTCTATCCGTTCTATTTGCTCTTGTGTTTCCATATATCAGCCAAAAATAGCGCAAATTATCGAAAGTAACAAGCCCCATTTTCTCTCTCTAAAATTTCTGAACATTTCCGGTTATATAATCGTTTTAAAGCATAAATTCGCGACACATAATAAGGAGAAAAATTATGATGTTATTTAATAATAAACCTATCGATAACAAGGAGTATTCCGAAGACATCCTAAATGAAGGACTTAGTATATATGAAGTATGCCGAGTTTTTAGAGGCAAAGTTATATTTCTAAATGACAACATTTTACGACTTGACAATTCAATAAAAAAATCAAATATTGCAATCGATTTGAATTCATTACACGTGGCAGACCAATTAAATCGATTGATTCAGCTTGAAAATATCAAGGAAGGAAATATTAAATACGTACTTCGAGTTACCCCGAAGGGAATCGAGCAATATGTCTATCAAATAAAACATTCCTACCCGCCAGAAGAAGCTTACCAACATGGAGTGGACACGGTTACTTGCCATGCTATCCGTGAGAATGCCGAAGTGAAATATGTCAATTCCGGATTGCGGGAAATGACAAACAAGATCATTCAGGAACAAGAAGTTTCTGAAGTTTTATTAATCGATCAGGACAACTGTGTGACAGAAGGTTCTCGTTCAAATGTATTTTTTATCCGGGATAACGTGTTTTATACGGCACCTCTTCCTCATGTTTTACCGGGAACCAGTCGGAAACGAGTATTAAATATCTGTCGGGAAGACGGGTTGACCGTGATGGAACAAAGAGTGAATTACAAGAACATAGCCTCCTATCAAGCTGCCTTTATAACGGGAACGTCCCCACTTGTGTTGCCCATTGCTCATATCGACGGAATAGCTTTCGACCCGCACCACCCATTACTGGTGAAAGTTATGGAACACTACTTCAATTTATTAAGTAAGAATTTTTAAAGGTGTTTTACATCTGATCTCTTTGAATAAAAATGTATTTTTATTAACATTGCAAGCGTAATATTCTTTTGGTATGGAATATTACGCTTTTTTCCTTAGATTGCAGATGTAATGAAATATACTATACTAATTATACTATTCTTTTTAATTATCAGTTTCAGACCTTGGAATTCTTTCACGAAAGAAATTCAGGTTGAAAAAGATTCTATCCCCCAAGACACGCTTGCTGTAGCGGTACATGATTTATTCACGAATGAATATTCAGATCTAGTTGAAACCAAGCGTTTAGATCAAACGATTGAACGTTTTATGAGTCAGTGGGAAATAAAAGGGGCTTCCCTTGCGATCATGAAAGCTGGGAAACTGATTTATAGCAAGGGATATGGGTATGCCGACGAAGAAAATGGAGTGAAAACCGATGTGAACCACATCTTCCGAATTGCCTCGGTTTCCAAACTAATCACGGCAGCAGGAATCATGAAATTAGTTGAAAACGGGATTCTATCCTTGGATGATAAAGTATTTGGTGAAGAAGGTATTTTAAACGATACGACACTTTATGCCCCAATAAAAGATAAACGGGTGAATAATATCACTGTGGAAAATCTTCTACGTCACCAGGGGGGATTCACAAATCGTGCAGGAGACCCTATGTTCTGTCCGGTAGATATTGCGGAAAAAATGGATGTACCGGCACCTGCTGATTTAAACACCATTATTAAATTTGTTTTATCCAGACGTTTAGGTTACACTCCGGGAACAAGCACGTGTTATTCAAATGTGGGTTACGGAATTTTGTCAAGAGTGATAGAAAAAGTTTCCGGAAAAAATTACGAAGAATTTATTCAGGATAGCATACTCATTCCTGCCGGGTGTTACGATATGCATTTGGCCCATAACCTGGATAAAGACCGATATTTCAACGAGGTCAGGTATTACGAACAATCGGATGCAGACCTGATCCGTTCATGTGATGGGCGGGACACGCTAGTATATCGCAGTAACGGGGGAAACAATATCGAGGCTCTTTACGGTGCCGGGGGGTGGGTGGCTTCCCCGACTGAATTATTACGTTTCCTTTCTGCCATAGACGCTGACAATTCATATCCGGATATATTGACAAAAGAGAGCGTGGAGACCATGACAAAATGCGTGAAAAACGCTTTACCTCTTGGTTGGATGAACACGAATAATCAGGGTGATTGGTGGCGCTCCGGTACTTTGGCAGGAACCAGTGCCATGTTGAAACGTCAACGGGACGGGTTCTGTTGGGCATTTATCACCAACACAAGTAATTGGACCGGACCTCGTTTCCCTCATAAGATCGAAGGTATGATGGCTCGTGCCATGGACCGGGTAAAAGAATGGCCGGACAGAAATCTGTTCGATCCTGATTACTGCAAAGCTTTCGAAGACGGGAAAAAATTGCTGGCCAATGAAAAAGGAGTCCAAGTACATCCCGTGCATCCTGATAACATCTAGCCATGAACCCCATAAACAATCGTAATATTCTTCTAGCTCCTAACTCATTCAAGGGAAGTCTAGATGCTTTCGAATTTTGTCGAATCCTAGCCTCTGAATTAGAGGAATGCGGATTCCATACTATCTCCCTTCCATTAGGAGATGGTGGTGATGGAACAGCCAGAATTGTAGCACATTACCTTCATGCACTCCCCATCAAGACGAAAACGGTAGATGCCTTGGGACGTGAGCATTTTGCCTCGTATTACCTAAAAGACAGCACGGCTATCATTGAATTAGCCGAAGCTTGTGGTCTAAAACATTTGAAACGAGAGGAATATGACATCTTGAACACGAACACAGCAGGGTTCGGTGTTTTAATCAATCATGCCCTCTCTCAAGGAGCGACCAATTTGATTCTCTGTGTCGGTGGAAGCGCCAGCGTGGATGGTGGAACAGGGGCTCTACGAGAAATGGGATTGACAATTGTCAATAACTATATAAATAGAAATTATATCACAGACATTGAGTGTATTAACACTGAATTATTGCAGCAAAAGTTTAAAGGAATTCATATTACAATATTGTGTGATGTCGATAACCCTATTTGCGGGCCGATGGGTGCTGCTCCTGTATTTGCTCCACAAAAAGGAGCATCGCCTGAGCAAGTTATCATGCTTGACAAGCAATTATGTCTTTGGAGTGATTTATTAAAACAGAACACAGGTAAGGATATAACCCAGTTGAAACATGGAGGTGCCGCAGGGGGAATCACGGCGGCCATGCACGCTTTACTAAATGCACAACTTGTTTCAGGTTCCGAATTCTGCTTGACACTCTCCCGTTTCCACGACTATCTTTTACAGGCTGGGGTTGTCATCACGGGAGAAGGGAAAATTGATCTCCAATCTTTTTATGGTAAAATTCCGGGAACTATTGCAAACCTGTGTCAGAAACAAAATGTTCCGGTTTATGCCATTGTCGGACTGGCAGAAAAGCAAGTCCTTCCCCGTTTCGATAAAGTATTCACAATGAGCCAGTATGCCCGTTCTATTCAAGATTCTATAAAGAATGCCCCATCCTACTTAAAGATCATCGCTCAAGCTATTGTTGATATCCTTTATTTATCCGCTTATTCGGATTGATTCTCTATTATAAATAAATTATCACTTTTTCTTTGAGTTTTGCTTACAATTTATAAATTTTGCAGCCTCATAACGTGCGAAAAAGAATAATTATTAATATTTAAAATAACAATTAAAACTATGTCATTTAAAATTCTTGCGATCAATCCGGGATCAACTTCCACGAAAATTGCAATCTTTGAAGATGAAACAGAGAAGTTTGTAAAGAACATCAAACATTCCGCTGAGGAAATTGCGAAATTTGATAACGTGGCTTCACAGTTCCAATTCCGGAAAGATATTATTCTTTCCGAACTGAAGAATGCGGGATTTAATATTAACGAGATCAACGCAATCGTTGGAAGAGGAGGTTTAGTTAAACCCATTGAATCCGGTGTATATGAGGTAAATGAAGCATTAATTAACGACTTGAATAACCCTCCTCTTGGAGAACATGCCTCTAATTTAGGTGGTCTGATCGCAAACGATATCGCTAAATCTCTTAATAATGGAACGAAAGCTTATATCGCAGATCCGGTAGTAGTTGATGAATTACAAGATGTAGCCCGATTGACCGGACATCCTGATTTTACGAGAGTTTCTATCTTCCATGCCTTGAACCAAAAAGCAATAGCACGTACTTATGCAAAAGAAATTGGAAAGAAATACGAAGATATTAACTTGATTATCGCACATCTTGGTGGTGGTGTTTCTGTTGGAGCACATGATCACGGACGGGTAATTGACGTGAATAATGCTTTGGATGGTGATGGCCCGTTTTCACCGGAACGTTCAGGAAGTCTTCCTACCGGTCAGTTAGTTAAACTATGTTTTAGCGGTAAGAAAACCGAAGCAGAAATCAAGAAAATGTTGAAAGGTGCCGGTGGATTAGTAGCTTACCTCGGAACAAACGATGCTTACGAAGTAGAAATAAAAGCAAAAGAAGACCCGAAATATAAATTAGTACAGGATGCCATGTCTTACCAAGTAGGTAAAGCTATTGGTGAAATGGCTGCCGTGTTAAAAGGTAAAGTTGATGGAATCCTGTTAACCGGAGGTATCGCTCACAACCCTTTCTTGGTTGACTACGTGAAAGAGATGGTCGGATTCATCGCTCCGGTGAAAGTATATGCCGGTGAAGATGAAATGAGAGCATTAGCCATGAACGGGCTGATGGTTCTTCGCGGAGAACTTTCCGGGAAAATCTACAAGTAATAATTTAGGATTAGTAATAGACTGTAAATGACTGGTTAGATTTAGCCAGTCATTTTTTATTGAGTACAATACCTTATATTTGCCTCGCAGACACACGGGTATCTCTCCGTACTCTCGTTAATATCTCATTTATATTTTAATATATTTTATCCTAAAAATCAATTGTTCGTATCGTTAACCTATCGTTGACCTACAATTAACCTATCAGAGAGACACCGGGTTATCTATAATGTAATACTACCGGGAATCCAAGGAACACTCTAATGGCTCCAAAGAAGTATTTTTGCATATTTTTTTGTAGTTTTGCAACAAGACAAAATACAAATAACAAAATGAAAGATACCATTTATTCATTCAAAATGTTGAGCCTGCTAGTAGTCCTTGCATTTTCTAATCATAGCATGGCTCAAGAAATATCCTTGAAAAAACAGGATGTGAAAACAAAAGAAAAAATCACGACCTACTTCTCCGGTCATCTGTCAGGTAATACCGATACCTATAACGACAAAAGCTCGCTCAAATCAACAGACGTGAAAAAGATGCAGCAAATCGTGTGGGATGCGTGGAAAGAGGCAAATAACAAATTCTCCGAACAGAAACTGATTAATCTCGATAAACTGGAGAAAGCAAATTCGGGAAAATGGACTCTCCCGCAAGAACTGGAGCCCAATGCAATCATGCCATATTACTGGGGATACAAAGGAGATTCGGAACCGGAAGGTGGTTTTTCATTATATCTATACACGCATGGTTCTGGAGATAAAACCAGTGAATGGAGAACGGGGATCAATATATGTCAAAAGTTCGACGATGCTCCATCAGTTTATTTCATTCCCCAGATACCGAACATGGGCGATTACTATCGTTGGTGGCAAAAGGCAAAGCAGTTTGCTTGGGAAAAGATGCTACGTTTAGCTTTCGTGTCCGGAAAAATCAATCCCAATAAAGTTTACTTTTTCGGTATATCAGAAGGCGGATACGGTAGTCAACGGTTAGCTTCATTCTATGCGGATTATCTGGCTGCAGCAGGCCCGATGGCCGGAGGGGAACCTCTGAAGAATGCACCTGTTGAAAATTGCAGAAACATCGCCTTCTCCCTGTTAACAGGAGCAAATGACAGGGGATTTTACAGGAATAAACTCACGCAACGCACGAAAGACGCATTTGATAAATTAGAAAAAGCCAATCCTGGTAACTTTATCCATCGTATAGAGCTGATTCCCGGTATGGGACACGGTATAGATTACAAACTTACAACCCCCTGGTTGAAACAATATACTCGGAATCCTTATCCCAAGCATGTAAGCTGGGAGAACTTCGAAATGGATGGTCTGTATCGTAATGGATTCTACAACTTATTTGTTGAAGAACGTTCTAATGATGATATGCAATCCAGAACCCATTATGAAATGGATATACAGGGGAATAATATTTCTTTAAAGGTTGATTTAGTCACTTATAAAGCAACAGAAATTGATCCGAATTGGGGGATTGAACTGGATTTTGAAAAGAGCTATCAACCCGCAACAAAAGGGGAAGTGATCATTTACTTGAATGATAAACTGGTGGATTTAGACAAAGAAATTACATTGGTAGTAAATGGCAAAGAAACTTTCAAGGGAAAAGTTAAACCACAACTTAAAAACATGGTGAACAGTTGTGCGGCATTTTTCGATCCGGAAAGAATCTATCCGGCAGCGATAGAAGTAAATATTGCAGATTTACAGTAATCATTGGAATATACGATTAAAAATCCCCAAGACTCTAATTCTTGGGGATTTTTAATATGTATCCTAAAATATTTCATTAACCCAACATCTTGACACAATTCTCCACCATTAGCGCAATCCCCGCTTTCATGGCATTCTCGTCAGGAGCCATTCCCGGATTGTGAAGCGGAGGCATACTTTCCTGTTCTGGAGGACGAACACCCAAGACCCAGAATACCCCTGGAATCTTCTCCAAGTAAATGGCAAAATCTTCTCCTAAAGTAAGATGATCCATTAGGATCACATTTTGTTCTCCCAGTAAATCTGTTGCATTTTTCTTCACAAATTCTGTCAAACTCTTATTATTCACCAACACGGGCAATCCATTCCAAGTTTTATCCAAATGGAATGTACAACCGTACAAATCACAAATGGAGTTTGATTTCTCCTCGATTAACTCGAATATCTTGTATCGTAAAGAGTTGTCATGCGTCCGGACGGTTCCCAACACGTCTACCCGATCCGGAATTACGTTATTACACGTACCACCATGGATAGAAGTGATCGAAAGAACCGCCGGGATCAACGGATCTCGAAATTTAGTAATCAATGTCTGGTAGAATTGTATCAGGCAAGCCGTGGCTAGGATGGGATCAGAGCCCATGTGAGGCATGGCCGCATGAGTACCTTTGCCTTCCACGGAAAAAATAATATTATCTGAAGAGGCAAAAAAAGCCCCGGGACGAATTCCGACAGTTCCGGTCGGAAGGTTCGGAAAAACATGTTGTCCGAATATTGCTTGCGGAACAGGTTCTTTCAAAAGCTCGGGAAGTAATAAACGAGCCCCTCCCGGACGCTTCTCTTCACTGGGTTGAAAAACAATTTTTATTGTTCCCTGTAATTTGTCTTCTCCGGATTTAAGAACAAGTGCTGTCCCTAAAACCATCGCCATATGCATATCATGCCCACAGGCGTGCATCAGGCCTTCATTTTGAGAGCAATAGGATAATCCGGTCTCTTCCTTGACTTTCAGAGCATCCATATCAGCCCGAATTGCGATACATTTCTCTCCTTTCCCCACGGTTGCAATTAATCCCGTCCCCACTTTTTGGTACGGGATTCCATTCTGTTCCAGTACTTCCGCAATATAGCGTTGCGTCTCCACTTCTTGCATGGCGAATTCCGGATGTTGATGAAAATAACGCCGGAATTCAACAGCCAAAGGGTAAATCTCTTCTATTCCTATCATTTTATGCTATTAATCTAATCATTATTAATCCTAACAGAATGGCGATCGTAAAACTTGCAAATGTTCCAATTAATACATACTCCGTTGTCTTAATTTCTTTACTTTTATTCAATTCCCCAAATCGGAAGATAGACTTTGCTGCTAGTAAAAAACCTATCATCTCTATTCTCCCAATCAGTACAAAAGTTAAGATTAAAACTCGCTCCAGATACCCAATCCACTTTCCTGCATTTTGTAAACTCAGAGATACTGTATTGTTGACCCGCCAACGAGTTGTAAATAGTCCTAGAGCCAGTGATGTCGGTTTTAAAATCACCATGTAACCCGTGAGTACAATCCAAAATGATTTTTCTTTGAACAATATTTCCAACGCATTCATCACTAAAAGGTAATTCCTCGTAATCAATAACCATAACGAAAAGATTACCAATAGATGTAAAACTTGATCTATAATAAATATGCCTAAAGTATTCTTCTGGCAGACTTTCCAATAATCAATAAGTAGATGTGTACCAAAAATAATTGGCAATACATACCAACAATGCCAGCATCCAACAAAAACAAAAGCAACAAGAGCTTGTACCAAACTATGAATAATATGGTACACACATTTTCGATCAGATTTTCTCTTGACAATCTTGTCGGTTTGTAAAATAAAATCAACCAGCATATGAGAAAATATCAAACGGAACAATATATCCTGAGAAAAATCTTCCATCTTAATTTTTAATTTGATTTATGACTTGCTGTTGAAAACGTTCTAAATAAAGCTCTATCAATCTTAACCTACCTCCGTTAGCCAACTTGCTGACAGCTTGTTGTGATTTATTTAATAAT
>DYVS01000260.1:0-10195 GCA_020743075.1 Butyricimonas virosa
TGGTTTACTAAGTTTACTGTAAACTTTTTTCAGGACAATACATTATGGTTGCTCTACCCTTTCGCTATATGATGAACACAGCATAAACATAGCAACTACATAACATGAATACTGATTGAGTGTACATGCTCCGTTCCCACTCTGTTGGAATTTCGTGAATGCTTGCGGGAAAGGATAGAGAAGGGATTAGCAAGGAGCAACCCATCCATTTCCGGTCAACTTCCTATTTACCTGCTAACGAAACTCCAGTGCGGATACGCCAATACACTTGTGTGCAATTCTATTAAATTAATCCCCAAAAAACGGAAACAAAACAATCAAAACGGCCAAATCCACACCTGAGATATTCATCTCCTCTCGCAATTTTTTGTAAGCCAATTTTATTTGTGTTTTCACGGTATTCTCGGAGATACCCATTTGTTCAGCTATCTCCCTATATTTCAACCCATCTTGACAACTCTGTCTAAAAATATCTCGACATCGTTCGGGTAAACGATCAATCGCATCAAACAACCTCTGACGTAACTCCCGTACACTCTCCTCATCCCGCCAATCAAAGGCTTCCTCCTCCGTGAATAGGATCTCCTGCTTATACTTGCGCTCCACATCCTCATGCAAACGTCGATTGATACAAGCATTTTTCACCGCTCTCTGCAAGTAAGCATACATGGAACCCGTGTACAAAATCTGCCGCCGCTTGTTCCAAAAATAAGCGTACACGTCTTGCACGATATCCTCCGCCACCTCTTTTGCTTTTGTGAAACCCAAAGCATAGGTATACAACAAAGACACGTACTCTTTGAAGAAATACTCGAAAGCGCATACATCACCTTCTTGCATCTGTCGGAAAAGTTCTTCTTCTTTCTCTTTGTCTATCATGGCACCACAAGTTGGCAGACAAATATATATAAAAATTCATCACTAAAAAAAATAATATTCCCTGCATCGAATTATTACCAAAACACCCCTAAAACATCGAAATTGAAAGCAACACTATCGATTCTATTAAAAAATTGATATGAAAAATTTTATTTCAAAAACTTATTATTAACTTCGCAACACAAATACTTAACAGCGTATATTCACTTTAAATAAGAATAAACATGGTTAGCGACTACAAAGAAATTCTATCAGACAGCGCCAAAGGGATGAAGCGCTCTGCTATCAGAGAGTTGTTGAAATTAACTCAAAAGCCGGAAATTATTTCTTTCGCCGGAGGTCTTCCTGCTAAAGAATCTTTCCCGTTAGAACAATTACAAGAAATTTGTGCGGAAGTAATTGCCACGGATGGTGCTGCTGCTTGCCAGTACGGTTCAACCGAGGGAGTTCCGGAATTATTGGAAATCCTTGCTCAACGTTACCGGGATCAAGGCTTGAGCTATGTTACGAAAGAAAATATCACGATCATCACCTCTTCTCAACAAGGTTTGGATACTGTTGGTAAGATTTTCTTGAACCGTGGAGATAAATATATTTGCGAATTACCCTCTTATCTTGGAGCCCTTGGAGCATTCAACTCTTACGGTGGTGTAGGTGTTGGTATTCCTCAGGACGAACAAGGAATGAGTGCCGTGGAACTGGAAAAGACTTTGGCTGAAATGAAAGCTAAAGGTGAAAAACCGAAATTCATCTACTTGATTCCGGACTTCCAGAACCCTGCAGGTATGACCATGCCGGAAGCTAGAAGAATTGAGATCTTGAATATTGCCAAGAAATACGAAATCATGATTATTGAGGATAGTCCTTACCGTGAATTACGTTTCTCTGGAAAACCACAACGTATGTTGTATGATTTAGATAATGGAGAAGGTAACGTAATCACATTGGGAACTTTCTCTAAGATCTTCATGCCGGGATTCCGTATGGGTTGGGTTCTGGCTCACCCGATGGTGATTGACAACTTTGTGAAGGCAAAACAAAGTACAGACCTTTGTACCTCTGCCTTCTTACAGAAAATCACGGTTAAATTCTTCCAGAAGAACTACTTCGATGCCAACGTGAAGAATATCGTTGATATGTATCGCAGTAAATTGGAAGCCATGTTAGGTGCTTTCGAAAAATACATGCCGGAAGGTGTTACTTGTACTCGCCCGGAAGGTGGTTTGTTCCTATTCTTAACCTTGCCGGAAGGATACGATGCTGAAGAATTATTCCAAATCGCTATTGAAAAGAACGTGGCATTCGTACTTGGAACCGTGTTCTTCGTTAACGGTGGAGGTAAAAACACCATGCGTATCAACTTCTCTTACATGAGCGAAGAAATGAACATCGAAGGAGTTAAGAGATTAGCCGACGCAATCAAAGAACTATACGCTAGAAAAAAATAATCTAGAATGTAAATTTAAAATATTAGAGTGGAGTATATGAATAAAATTCATATATTTCACTCTAAATTTTAAGACTAAGTTCAAAATGAAAGTAGTTATTCAACGAGTGACACGTGCCAGTGTTACCATCGAGCAACAGTTGTTTTCTTCGATAGGCAAAGGAATGCTTATATTAGTGGGTATCCAATCTGATGACACGGATGACGACATTAATTGGCTTGCCTCCAAAATTGTAAATCTCCGTATCTTCGATGACGAGAATGGAGTTATGAACAAATCCGTTTTAGACACAAATGGCGAAATTCTCACGGTCAGCCAATTTACCCTCATGGCTCGAACCAAAAAAGGCAACCGCCCCTCGTATATTGATGCAGCTCCTCCCGCTATCTCTGTCCCGTTATATGAAAAATTTGTAACAACCCTAAGCCAGGAGCTTCACAAAGAAGTTCAAACCGGACAATTCGGAGCTGACATGAAAGTCGAATTAATCAATGATGGACCCGTCACAATCATCATCGACAGTAAGCTTAGAATGTAGAATTTAGAATTTAAAATGTAGAATGATGGGAAACCCCAATATCATCTTAGAAAAAAGTAAACAATTTGCCATTCGAATTATCCGGCTATATCAACATTTGAAAACAGAAAAACAGGAATTCATTTTAAGCAAACAGATTCTCCGAAGTGGAACAAGTATTGGTGCCAATACTAGAGAAGGTGTTAACGCCATAAGCACAAAAGAATTCATCCTAAAACTCAACATAGCACTAAAAGAGGCAAAAGAAACCGAATATTGGCTAGAACTACTCGTCGAAACAAATTATATATCCCAAGAACACTTTAATAGCATTAATTCTGATTGTTCCGAAATAATTGCTATCTTAACCTCTATTATTAAAACTACAAATTCTAAACTCTAAATTTTAAATTCTAAATTATTATCATGGATATCGCAGAATTACAAACCGCAGTAGATGCATGGATCAAGACCCACGGGGTAAGATATTTTAACGAATTGACAAACATGACCATTCTGGTTGAAGAGGTCGGAGAACTCGCAAGGGTAATAGCTCGAAAATATGGAGAACAATCGTACAAGGAAGGAGAGAAGGATAATTTGGCAGAAGAGTTGAGTGATGTTCTTTGGGTATTGGTATGCTTGGCAAATCAAACGGGTGTAGATCTGAACGAGGCCGTAAACAATAATTTTGCAAAAAAAACGGCAAGAGATGCTAATCGTCACAAAAAAAATCCGAAACTCTTAAAAGATTAAACACTTTTATCCTACTTTTGCCAACAAATGCGCAAATAAAAAAATATCATGTGGATTAAGATTGCAGGGATTCTTCTTCGTAACCGAGTGGCCTTTATTGTCGGGGTCTTGCTTATCACCGTTTTCATGGGATTTCAAATCCCTAAAGTGGAAATGTCATATGAATATTCGAACCTGTTACCAGCCACGGATAGCGCATATCTAGACTACCTTGATTTTCACGAGAAATTCGGACAGGAAGGAAACGTGATGGTCTTTGCCATACAGGACAAAGACTTTTACCAGCTCGACAAAATGAATGACTGGATCAGTATGTGCGATAGCCTGAAAACCCTTCATGGCATCGTGGCTCTCGTGGATATTACCCATTCATTCAATCTTCACAAGGACACGCTGAATAAAAAATTTGACATCCAACCCATCTTTCCCAACCATATCAAAGATCAACGAGAACTGGATAGCTTAGTGAACATCATTGAAAATCTTCCATTCTACGACGGAACGCTGTTCAACAAAAAGAAAGACATCTATGGAATGATGGTTTCCGTCTCCGCTGATGTTATGAACTCTCCTGCACGGGTAGGATTAGTAAAAGATATTTTAGAGATTACCGAACATTTCTCGGAAAAACATAACCTCCAGATGCACTATTCGGGACTTCCCTACATCCGAGTGGTCAACGCGGAAAACATCAAAGGAGAGATGTACATGTTCATCATCCTGTCGTTATTGATCACAACATTCATCCTCTACCTGTTTTTCCGTTCCTTCCGCATTATCGGCTTCTGTTTATTGATCGTGTTGATTTGTGTCAGTTGGACGGTTGGTGTTATGGCCATGCTAGGTATCAAGATCACGTTACTTACTGCCATGTTACCGCCTCTGTTGATCGTGATATGTATTCCGAACTTGGTATTCATGATCAACAAGTTTCACGCAGAATACGACCGTCACGGGAATAAAATCAAGGCCTTGCAACGTATGATTCAAAAGATCGGGAATGCCTCATTCCTAAGCAATTTGACCACGGCTGCCGGTTTTGCAACTTTCATCGTGACCTCTAGTCAAATCCTCGTGGAATTCGGTATAACCGCTTCCATCGGTATCACATTCGTGTACCTTGTGTGTTTGGTCATGATTCCTTGTGGATTTAGCTTCATGCCGGAGCCGGATAGCAAACAAATCAAACACTTGCACAATAAAACAGTAACCGGAACACTGGAACGTGTCATTCAACTTATCTTAAATCGTCGGAATGTCGTGTACGGAGTTGCCATTTCCGTTGTCATCCTTGGAATTATCGGACTTACCCTCATGAAATCCACGGGTTACATGGTAGACGACTTGAAAGAAACAGACCCGATTCGACAAGACCTGAGTTTCTTTGAGGAAAATTTTGACGGGTTAATGCCCCTAGAAGTAACTGTTGATTTTGGAAAACCCAAGCAAGTATTGAACTTACCTAACCTCCAAAAACTGGATAAACTCTCCGAGGAATTATCAAAAGACGAAGATATTTCCAAACCCATTTCCCTCATTGAAGTCATTAAATTTGCCAATCAGGCGTTCTATAACGGGAAACCTTCTTATTACAAGCTCCCGACAAACATGACCAAGAATTTCATTTTGAAATATGCCTCCCAATCCACAGGAGAGATTGGCGGACAGGCAAATTCTTTCGTCGACTCTACCCTTCAACGGGTGCGCCTCAGTTTTCGGGTAAAAGACATCGGGACCAAGAAAATGCAAGAAAAGGAAGACAAGCTATACAATATCGTTGAACAATACTTCCCGAATGACCGCTACACGGTAAAAGTTACCGGTTCAAGTATTATTTTCTTTAAAGGAACTCAATATCTCGTATTTAATCTCTTTACCTCACTCGCATTAGCGATTGTTCTCATCGCTTTCTTTATGGCTTGGATGTTCAAAAGCAAGCGTATGGTTCTGGTTGCCTTGATTCCCAATATCATACCACAGATCATCACGGCTGCCATCATGGGGTATTTCGGTATCCCGATCAAAGCATCCACGATCTTGGTATTCAGCATTGCCTTCGGTATTTCTGTCGATGGAACGATCCATTATCTTGCTAAATACCGTCAAGAACTACAAGGAACAAACTGGAGTATACGATCTTCCGCCGTACTGGCCCTACAAGAAACAGGACAAAGTATGATTTACAATGCAATCATCCTATTCTTCGGATTTGGCATCTTTGCCCTTTCCGATTTCGGTGGTACGGTTGCATTAGGAATACTTGTATCAATCACGTTATTAGCAGCCATGCTCTCGAACTTGATTTTACTCCCATCGTTGTTACTCACGCTGGACAAACACACGACAAACAAGACCTTCCAGAATCCCAAGATCCTTAGTGAAGAGGAAAATAAAAAGGATTAGAAAATATATTGAAAGAGCGGCAGTTTTAAATTAACTTTCGCTCTTTCAAGTTTAAATAACTATTGATACTATTCACCGTCAGAGATTCCGGCTTGGAAAGGATAACCCGGATACCAAGCTGCCCCAATTCCCGGACCATTTGCCGTTTCTCCGTAGCAAATCCCGCTGCTATCGTTTCGAAGTACGCATCCTTTAGATTGCGAACCGGACACTCCAAAGCCTTGTTTAATTCCGAGTTCTCAAATAAAATGACCAACACGAGATGCCGTGCCGCCAAACGCTGTAATGCAGGCAAATGACGTCGTAATCCCGATACGGTATCAAAATTAGTAAACAAAATCAGCAGACTCCGAGTCGGGATTTCTCGATTCACCGACACGTATAGTTTCTCAAAATCAGACTCTTGATAATGCGTTTCCAAACGATACAAAGCCTCACTTATCCGATTTAACTGGCCCACCCGGTTATCGGCCTTCACGCAATTCCGAGAATTATTCGAGAACGTGATCAATCCGGCCCGATCCCCTTTTTTCAATATAATATTCGACAAAGTCAAGATTGTATTTATAGCGTGATCCAGCATCGTCATGCTATTAAAAGGCGCTTGCATCGTACGTCCCTTATCCACCAGACAATAAATCTGTTGAGACCGCTCTTCCGTGTAGGTATTCACCATCAAATGATTGTATTTCGCCGTGGCTTTCCAATTTACCGTACGGGGATCATCCCCCGTCACGTAAGGCTTGATCTGCTCGAAAGCCATGTTTCCCCCGAGAGCCCGGGTACGGATGCCTCCATTCTCCGGATAGTAATTCCCGTAAGCCATCAACTCGTAACGGTGCATCATCATAAACGAGGGATAAACAGCTATATCCTGATCTGCACGAAAAGAATAACGCCTTTCGACCAACCCAAAACGCACGGACACGAATACCCGAATCTTCCCGAAATTATAAGAACCTCGTTTTGTAGGACGTAACGTGTAATGAATCTCCCGCTGTTCTCCGGTATTCACTTTCAACCGGAACAAGACATTCCGGTTCTGGAATTCCACCGGGATCTCGTCAATCACACGAAGACAAGCACTCACCGGATAACGATTCCTTAGTACCAGGCAAACCGGGTTTTCTTCCCCGTTAGACAGTTTATCTGCCACCACCCGGAAGGCATCAATCCCATCCACTCGCTTATACAACTCAAATAACTCCAAGAATAACAACAACAGGACAGCCAGCAAAGCCCCCGCAACCCAGATAAAAAGTAATGGGAAAACGTAAGCCATCACGAAAGCGAATATTCCCAACATCAATATCAGAAAAAAACGGCGGGATAAATATGTATCTTTAAGTATTCGCACTACCTTGGAACTTCTATTTTAGACACTATCTGCTGCACTACCTGATCAACGGTCACGCCTTCCAACTCCTTTTCGGAAGAAAGCTGCACCCGGTGCCGCAATACCGGATTTACCAAATACAAAACATCATCCGGGACAACAAAATCCCGTCCTTGAATAGCCGCAAATGCCTTGGCACCGTTCATTAAAGCGATCGACGCACGGGGAGACGCTCCCAAGTAAAGCCAACCGCTTTTACGAGTAGCATCAACGATATTCACAATAAAAGATTTTATTTTCGAATCTACACGCACTTGAGCAACCTGTGTCCTCAACTTCTTCAACGCTTCCACACTCAACACAGGTTCCAGTTCCTGCCAGTGGGCGATAGCCCCGTGATCATGCAACTCAAGCACCTTGATCTCTTCCGCCACGGAAGGATAAGTCACGTTAATCTTAAACAGGAAACGATCCAACTGAGCCTCGGGCAAACGATAAGTACCTTCATGTTCTATCGGATTCTGCGTCCCCACCACCACGAAAGGATAATCCATCCGGTATTCCACCCCGTCATTCGTAATTTGCCTTTCCTCCATCACTTCAAACAAAGCCGCCTGTGTCTTTGCCGGAGCCCGGTTGATCTCGTCCACCAACACGATATTCGAGAAAATAGGCCCTTTCCGGTATTCAAAACGTCCTGCTGCCGGAAGAAAAACAGAGGTTCCCAGAATATCACTCGGCATCAAGTCCGGCGTAAACTGAATCCGGTTAAAAGTAACATCCAGCATCCGGGCCATAACCTTTGCCATCAACGTCTTGGCAATTCCCGGAACACCCTCAATCAAGATATGCCCATCAGCCAGCATCGCCGTCAGCAACAAATCGGCCACTTCCTTTTGACCGATAATCACCTTACCCATCCGTTCCCGAATCCGGGTGATCTTCTCGTTTAAATCCGTGAAATCTATTCTGGATTCAAAATTTATCTGATCTTCCATAATCTATCTAGCTTTTAGTTTTAAACAGTTCTATATATCTCACCAGCTCACGTAACTGGTCCTCATCCACATGCTCGGTCTTCCGAATTCGGATAATCAGAAAAATCAAGCCTTCCACGCTAGCCCGTGCAACTCCCGATCGTTCCGACAACAAATCTATAAAAGAGCTATCCAATTCTTCCGTGCGCAATTTATAATAATAACGTACCTCTTCCAGAAAACTATTGATCCGTTTATTCGCAATAGCAACATGATCCCGCTGCTTATAGTACAGAGAACTCACAACCGATACGAATTCCAATGTCCGGTTTTCCAAAGGACGAATTTCCGGAATCGGACGCTGTTCCCGTTTCGTTCGGAACAAAACGTATAGTATCGCCCCCAATATCAACAAAATATACGCCCACTTCAATGCAGGATACCTAAATATCACCCGAAAAAGAGTTTGTTGCCCCTCGGCTCCGGATTTCAAGTATTCATCCCACACCACGTTCGTGGCAGGAGGAAGAAACGAAAGGGCTCTCTGGTAATAATCCCCATGCACCGAATCCAACAAGAAGAAATTCGTGAATGCCATCGGGTTCGAATGTAGGTAGATAACCCCCTCCCCGTAATTTATCCGGATAAAATTGGGATTCTTGATCGTGTCGACATATCCTAAAATCTCCCCGTCAAAAGATTCCTTCAATTCAAAATAACGATGAGTTGCCCTAAAAGGATAACCTTTATCCTCAAAACCCCGCAAATAATCCCTCCCGTTCTGAATCCTTTTCATTCCTGAAACACCCACGTAAGAATACAATGTATCGGGAATAAATTCTGCCGATACCAAAAGCGCTCCTCCGTCTTCCACCTCTTCCAACACGGCCTCCAGATCTCCCGGAACAATTTTAAAAAAGGGACTCACGAAAAAATAGGTCTTCAAGAAAGGCGTTCTATCCACACGCAATTGTTCCCGTACAGACATCCGGGCAAAAGACACCTTCCCTTCCGGAAATAGATAAGATAAAGCATCTTTAATAATATACGTCCCGTAAGGACTCTTCTTGCTGATAGAAAAATTAGGACTCCAATCTATCGGTTGAGGCTTATTGGCCTCATATCCCGTATAAACAGCCATAACGGCAATCACGAAAAGAATAATCAATACATTTTGGCGCCATTTCATCCTTCCACCTCCTTCCTAAACTCCGTGAAATATCGTTTGATATTCTGATAAGCGGTTTCATCCACGGGAAACTCACCATAACAAACACAATCAAATATACGGCTTATCTCCTCGAAATCACGGCTCCACGCTTCATTCTTTATCTCGTAAATATAATGCTGATTCGTTTTGGAAACATCCCAACGAATCACCTCTTCTTTATCCAACATTTGCAATAGGGCTGAATAACTCACCCGTATTGCCAGCACATAATCATTCTCCTGCTCCGCTTTCGCCAGTAATCGCACGAAAGAATCCGCTTCCTGTTCCCCGGTGTACTCCACGGAGTCCTCCGGGAAAAAATCGGTCTCCCGCCTGCGGAAAAGAAATTTATCCCTATTCCTCACGAGCAGGTAAACGATACCCAAGGCAAAAAGACCCAACACAATTTTTAAAATAATATCCATTGTCTGCATTGACCCCTCCGAAACCTTAATCCGGAACAAACGCTCCAGTATCCAACGCTTTATCCAGTCCCAGATACTAGGCGAATCTTCAATATTCGTCGTGTAATCAAAAGCCGCATCTTTCCTATATTTCTCCAAGAAATCAGCTTTCGGAGCTCGCAAAACGTAAGAAGAATCCGGAGAGAACGAAGACTCCCGCTCCCCTTCTTCCGCCCATGTCACGTTCCCGACACAAACAAACACG
>DYVS01000261.1:0-7943 GCA_020743075.1 Butyricimonas virosa
AACTTGCCGATGGTACGCGGGTATGGCTGAATTCCGAGTCTGAGTTGCGTTATCCGGTGGAATTCCCCGATGATTATCGGGAGGTGTATTTGAAAGGAGAAGGGTATTTCGAGGTAGCCCGGGACACGGGGAAGCCTTTCCGGGTGCAAGTGGGAGAAGAACGGGGAGTGCGTGTGTTGGGTACGGATTTTAATGTTACTGCTTACCCAAACGAGAAAGAGGTTGTGGTGACATTGCTTGCCGGTCAGGTGGAAATGTTTGATCGGGCGCGGGTAGAGATGTTGCAACCCGACGAGCAGGTAATTCTTGATGTGGAGGAAGGGGATTTCAGGAAGTGGAAAGTTGATGCTGCCACGTTTGTTGCTTGGAAGAATGGGGTATTTCTGTTTGAGGGATGTTCCTTAGAACGGATCATGAAGAGGCTGGAACGTTGGTATGGGATTGAAGTGATTTACACGGATGAACAAGCGAAAAATATTTGTTTTGATGGGGAATTCAGGAAATATGATGATTGTAATGTTGTTTTAAAATTATTGGAACATGTAGCGAATATTAAGGTTGATATTGAAAATAAGCGAGTTATAATTGGATCGAAATGAAGAAAACGGGAAGTCTCTGACCTCTTCCCGTTTGATCGGAACATGACGTTCCTAATGTTTAATTGAAATAAGACAAAGTTTATGAAAAAAAATTGGATGCGTGTAACGCATTTTGAAGATTGTGTGTTAAAAAAACTGAAAATCATGAAATTGAGTTTGTGGTTAATTTTGTTGGCGACTTTTACGATGCAGGCTGCAGGATTTTCCCAGCAGAAGAAGGTGGCATTATCCATGGAAGGATGTGATCTGCTGGAAATTGTTCGGACGATTCGCAAGGTGTCGGGGTATCGTTTTTTGTATAAGACTGCTGATTTGGAGAAGTACAAGAACATGGATTGTAAGGTAGAAGATGTTGAGGTGGAGGAAGTTTTGGAAAAATTGTTGCGAGGAACAGATTTGGATTTTTCTGTCACAGAGGGAGTGGTTTTGATCCAAAAGCGGGTTGCTCCGGTGTCGCAACAGGTGAAAAAAGTAATCATCACGGGATTGGTGACAGATAAGGAAGGGGATCCTTTGCCGGGTGTGTCTGTGGTCATTCAGAACACGCAGGTTGGTGTGTCTACAGATGTCAATGGTCGATTCTCGATTCAGGTGACCGACTCGATGAAGACCGTGCTGGTGTTTTCTATGGTCGGTATGAAAACTCAACAGGCGTTGTTGGCAGGGAAGAAGGCGCTCAAAGTGATTATGGAAGAAGAGGCGAGTGATTTGGATGAGGTGATCGTGATCGGTTACGGTACAGCCACAAAGAAAGATTTGACGGATGCGGTGGAACGTTTTGATTCAAAGATACTGGAGGAGTCCACAGCGACAAACGTGGCACACATGATGCAGGGACAGATTCCGGGATTAAGTATTTTGGCCGGGACGGGAGCCCCCGGTGCGGCGGCTAAGCTAGAGATTCGAGGTGTACCTTCTTTGTCAGGTGCGACATCACCGTTAATCGTGGTGGATAATGTCCCGATGCCGCAGGATTTTGACATAAATGAGTTGAATCCTTCCGATATTGAAAGTATCGATGTACTAAAAGGGGCTTCTTCCACGGCTATTTACGGTTCGCGTGCCGCAGCGGGAGTGATTATGATCACGATGAAGAGCGGTAAGCGGAATCAAGCCCCTTCGATTGATTATAGTTATTCGTATAGTTTCAGTAGTTTGCAGTCGGATGTTAACACATTGACAACGGAAGAATTCAAGATGTTGTTGTTGGAAGCAGCTCGAAATTCGGCTGCAGCGGCAGGTTATACGGATATTACGGAATATAATCCTTATAAGACATTTATTACTCCCGGTTTTTTCGGGGAAGAGAATACGCCGTGGATGAAGTATATCATGCAAACGGGTACGAACCAGCAGCATCGGGCCTCTATTCGCGGCGGTAGCGGTACGGTAGGGTATAACGCTTCCTTTAGTTACGCGGACGAGAAAGGGCAGGTGAAGGCAACCGGGAATGAGCGGTATACTTACGATTTGAGTATTAACACGGATATTAATAAATGGATCAAGGCTACCATGAAAGTATCGGGAACGATTTCCGAAACGTTACGGAATGGCGCAGAACTATCCACAGCAGCGGAAGCCCGGCCGGATTTGAAAGCTTATAATGATGACGGATCTCTTTATTTGCATGCGTACGAGTCTTATGGACGAATTTCTTACGTGAAAAATCCGATTATAGAGATGACGGAGAATACGACGACGGATAAAAGTAATCGAATGAACCTGACTGCTAATTTGGAGATGAAGCCGATACCTGTGCTGAAAATTTTGATGCGTTATTCTTATAATGACTCGAAGACGGAGAGTTATAAATACGCTTCCGGTCGGACGTATGAGGGGTCCGATTATTGGAAAGGGACAAAAGGTAAAGGACAGAAGTGGCATCGAGGGGGAATTAATAAAGAGGTGGAAGGCAATGTCACGTACAATGGAACTTTCAAGAAAGATCATCGGTTGACAGCCATGTTTGCTACAACTTACACGCATAATAGCAGTGAAAATTATAATTTCAAAATGCTGAATTTTCCAGATGATTACGTTCAAAATGCTATCTGGCAAGGGGTTGAGATGGCGACCGGTTATTCTGGTATTTCAGGAGATGCCGTTGGGAGCGTCATGTTGTCGTTTGTTGGGAGAGTGGAGTATCGTTTCAAGAATCGTTACATGCTTACGGCTTCTATCAGAACGGATGGTTCCTCTAAGTTTGCACCGGATTATCGTTGGGGTACTTTCCCCTCGGTTTCGATGGCTTGGGTGATTTCGGACGAGAAGTTTATGAAGAACGTGAAGTGGTTACCCTATTTGAAATTGCGTGCCGGTGTGGGGAAGACGGGTAACGGTTGGGTCGGTGAATATGGTTGGAGAACGTTGTACGCAGATGCCGATTATGAAGGGAAACCTGCTATCGTACCGGGTACCGTGGGTAACGACGAGATCCGCTGGGAGGCGACAACGCAGTATGACTTGGGATTGGATTACAGCTTCTTAAAAGGGCAACGTATCCGGGGATCTATAGGTGTCTATTTAAAGAAAACGGATGATATGCTTTATACTTACACGTTGGCCCCGAGTACGGGTATGAATACGACCCGAATCAATTTTGCCGATATGGAAAATAAGGGAATCGAGTTTAGTATTTCGGGTGATATCCTCAAGGGGAAAGATTGGAATTGGTCCATGAATTTTAATATCGGTAAGAACAAGAATAAAATATCGAAATTGGATAATGAATTCGTGTCTTATCCCGGATATACCACGTTGACGAATACGGTTATTCAGGAAGGGAAATCCTTGGGGTTGATTTATGGTTTGGAGACGGACGGAATCTTCAAGAGTTGGGAAGAGGTTGCTTATTACGAGTCATTGAATTCCGAGCATCAATACCAAGAGCAGTACGCTTACAACAAGACAACACCGGGAGATCTGAAGCTGGTGGATCAGAATGGAGATGGTTGGGTGAATACAGCATCGCAAGCGCAAGATGACAGGGTGGTGTTGGGGTGTTCCCGTCCGAAGTTTGAGGGAGGTTTGAGTACCCGTCTCAGCTGGAAAGGTTTCACTTTGAGTGCTCAAGGTACGTTTAGTTATGGGGCTCAGAAGATATGGCAAGCGGCGGAAAAGCAGTTTATGTTTTCAAGTAGTTCGCCCGCCAACTTGTTGGATATGGCATTGAAGCGTTGGACTCCAGAGAATCCGGATGCGAAATATCCTTGTATTCGTTTGGATAAATACGTGAACAACGCTTTTTCTGATTTTACGGTGTTCGATGCCTCCTATTTCAAGATATCGAATATCAACTTGTCGTATTCCATACCGCAAAAAGTGTTGAAAAAGTTGAGGTTCTTCAGTAAACTTGATGTTTTCGTGTCTGCGAATAATGTTCACACGTTTAGCTCCTATCCCGGACCGAGTCCCGAATCGTGGAGTTCAAATGTGATTGCAGGTGCGTCGGCAGATTCGAATGTTTATCCCCAGACGAGGACTTTTAATTTCGGAGTGAATGTAACAATTAAGTAATAACCTGATAAAATAGAATCGAATGAAAAAGTATATTGTATTGGGATTTTTCTGCATACTGGGTGTGTTTTCTTCTTGCGACAGTATGTTTGAGCGGGAAGTACCCCCTCACACGATGGTGGGCGAGAATGCTATCACGAACGAGACGACTGCCGAGATCGCATTGAATGGTATATATTCTTACATGGAGCCTTTCGGTACAATGGATGCGATTTATATTCGGGATAGCGAATGTCGTTTGAAATTGTTTGATGATGCGACGGGTGTTGATGCTTTCGAGAAGGATGCTTTGATGTACGGACAGGCGAAGGAGGAAGATGTTCGCGTGAAAGATCCGTGGGTTACTTATTTCCGCTTGATTAACGCCGCCAATAATTTTATATATCAGGTAGAGAGATTGTCGGAGAGCCAGTTCGGGCCGAACAGGAAGACGGAGATGTTGGCAGAGGCTCGATTCATGCGGGCTTTCGGTCATGCTCAGATTTTGCGTTATTACGGTTATTTCTGGGATATTGACAGTAAATACGGGGCTCTGCTTCGTTTGGAGCCTTCTTCTTTGTCTAACAGTAATATGCCGCGTTCCACGGTACGCAAAAGTTACGAGCGAATTTTTGAGGATTACGATTATGCGATAGAGTACGGGCCGAAGTTTTATTCTCGTTACAGGAGTTGTGCCACGTTGGCTCGGGCTTTTAAGGCCGAATTGTTGTTGTCACGCGGAGAATCGGGGGATTACAGGGAAGCTATCGCATTGGCGGATTCCGTGTTGGCGAGTTCTGAGTTTGAGATGGAGCCGGATTATGCTTCCATTTTTAAAAATGGTTTTGATTCTAAAGAATTGATGTGGACTCGCTGGTACGAGGATGCGACTACAACCACGAATATCGCCCGCGTGTATTTCAATTTTGGCGAGGGAATATACAAGCCATCGGAGTTGTATTTTAGTTGTTTCCCTGAGGATGATGCCCGTTTCCGGGTAGCTTTGGATACGGTGACGTTCACGGATCAAACCGGGAAGACAAAGGATAAGTTGGTGTTTTTGAAGCATTACAAGACGGATAAGCATACGCCAATGTATTATATGCGTTTGGCGCAAATGTATTTGATTAAGGCGGAGGCTTTGGCGTACTCGGGAGCTTCAGGGCAGGATGTGTTGAATGTGTTGAACGTGTTGCGAACCCGTTCTGGTAACCCATTGTTGGAGGTAGCTGATTTTGGTTCGCGCGATAAGCTGTTTGAAGAGATTTTCGCCGAATATGTGCGGGAGATCGGGACGGAGAACAATGCCTTGTATCCCGTAGCTCTACGTATGGATTTGGGAGGAGGTGTCCGCTTGATACAACAACTAAATCCTATTTACACGGATTTGGACCAGTTGTGTTTCCCTATCCCGAAAGATGAAATGGAGCACAATTTCGATATTGAGCAGAAACCGTTGTAATTTTTAAAACGAGAATTTATGAAGAAGATAATATTATTGAGTATTGTGGCCTTGTTGGCCAGTTGTTCTTTGGATGATGTGTTGGCTCCTGCCGAGGGGGTGAAAGTGGCGGTGATGGAATCGGCATTGGATACGGTGCGTATAGCCGTGGGAGATACTCTGCGCTTTAAGTTTGTCGCAACCACGAATTACGGTAGTTTGAAACGGGTGGAAGTGATTGACAAAACTCATGACTTTGGAGCAGTTTATGACAAGGCTGAGTTTGCTTTGGTGGACATGGAGGATACGCTACGTTTGGATGATGAAGGATATTTTTCGCGTCCTGTAACTACGGTCATGGTATTGTTTCCTATGGCGGTTCCCAAGGATCCCGATTTGTCTGGTTCCTTGGTTGGGATGACTTTCCGGGTAACCAATACCGAAGGTGATGCAGGTACGGTTTCTTCTTTTTTCAAGCTCACGAACATGAAAGTGGAGAAAAGTGTTCAATATATTTACAGCGGTTTCGGGTATTCATCCGAAAGGCATCAAGCTATAAATAAAAATAATTTATGGAAGAACAAAAAGGTGCTTGAATTTATTGGTTGGTTGGATCCGGTGACGAATAAATACTATCTTTTAAATCCTGCTTCCCAGAAAGCCAAAGAAGTGGTGGAAAGTATGGGTGTTTATCCTCCTGTCACGTGGTATGTCGATAGCGTGAAGAATACTCGCTTCATTAAATTGGACAAAAAATATGATGATTTGATTGAAGCTGACATGCTTGCCATGGATTTTTCGGAAGGGGTAGATATGATTGAAGTGAAGACGAATGAAGTGATCGGGTATGAAACAGAGTATGGTCGTCGTTGTATGATTACGATGAATGTGACTTATAGCTGGTATCCGCAATTGACAGGTTCTAAACATACTTATCTCGTGAAAGGCGAAATGGAGCGGGATGAGGCGGAGAAAAAAAAGGCGGAAGAAAAGAAGAAAAAATAATATTTTAATAATTCATAATTATGATTACGAGATTTATATTAGTTATTGCGTTGTCGTGTTTTAGCCTGTTGAATGTTTTCGGACAAAGTGAGTTAGCGAAATTTCAACAGGAGATGAAAAAAATAGAAACAGAGGAGGGTAAATACCGGGACGTCATTTGGGGAAAAGATAAGGACAAGTACACGCAGGCTCAGAAAGATAGTGTCTATCTCCTTTTGAAAAAAGTAAGAGAAAAGAAATTGGCTTTCGCTCGAAAAGCATTGGATGAACATCGGGATGATGTCAGTTTTTTGTGGGTGTTGGATGTTTACGTGCATAATTTCTTGACTTTAGATGAACTGGAGGCAGAATTACAGAAGTTTTCCGCGGGGGTGCAGACAACTGAGAAATGGCAGGATAAGATGGATTTTGTAAAGTATGCTCGATTGAATCAAGTGGGGAATAAATGTATCGATTTTGCAGTGAAAGGTCATGATGAGAAGGAAATTCGCTTGTCGGAGCTTCTGAAAAAGCATAAATTGGTGTTGATCGATTTTTGGGCATCGTGGTGTAAAGCTTGTCGAGTGACAATGCCGCATTTGAAAGAAATTTATCCGCAGTATAAAGCAAAGGGCGTGGAGTTTTTTTCGGTCTCTTTGGATGATAAGGAAGAGGCTTGGAAAAAAGCGTATGCCGATGAGGCTTTGCCTTGGATAGACGGTAGTAATCTGTTGGGTTGGAAAGATCCGATTGCTAAACAATACGCTATTCGCGGAATTCCGCATAAGATCTTGATTGGCAGTGATGGCACTATTGTCAGTTTGGACTTAAATGGGTTAAATGCTGTGGAAAAAGCTATTGATGAATATTTGGCCAAAATGAAATAGTAATTTAGGATTTAATATGAAAAGTCGGGAAATGATAAGAAACTATTGTTTCCCGACGTTTTGTGTAATGATTTTTTTATTCGATTAGAAATTTTTTTTAGACAGAATTAGGGAAAATGGGATATGTCTTAAATAGATTTGGAATAAACAGTTTTTTCCATTAGTTTTGCAAACCAAATAAAGGCCCTTGTAGTTCAACGGATAGAACGGAAGTTTCCTAAACTTTAAATGGCAGTTCGATTCTGCCCGGGGGTACTGAAAAGCTAAAAGTTAAGGAGATCCGGTTACTTTTAGCTTTTTTCGATTGAAAAAGGGAAATGGGCGTGGTCTCTTGTGATAATATACGGGGGATAGCCGTTGAAGTCCCGGTGAAGATAGGGGACATTTTCGCTTCTTTTTCGGAACAACTTCGGTACTCTTTCGCTCGCCGGGTGTATGTGAAGCGAGTGTGTTTCCAATGTATGCTGGGCGAGAATATTTATTTGTATACTATATCAAGGGGTCTACTTGCTTATTCGTTATCACATTTGGGTAGCT
>DYVS01000262.1:0-7193 GCA_020743075.1 Butyricimonas virosa
GGTGCATTACGATTATATGGTAAGGCACCGATCACTTGCTCCACTCCTGTCTCTTCGCCCGGAGAATTCGGATTGATTAACTGATAAGGATAATCACTGTTCATGGTGGAAAGGAACAATTCGTTTCCGATCAATATTTCCTGCATATGGTTGAAATAAGCATTTTTAGCTTTTACAACTGCCATCGGTTTTTCCGTGAAAGTAAGACTTTGAACAGAACCCATTACCTGACCAAACGGATATGTCTGGCCATCCGCGACCTGAATCATCGTACCATATCCATCCGGATCTTGCGTGTAAATGCTTAATTGTTTCGCATCAAACGTTGCTCCTACAAACGGACCTTTGATTACTTTATCCGAATTATAACGTTTAAACATTTCAGTAAAAATCATCGTAAACTGTTGTGGAGTAGCTCGATTGCTACCCTTAATGGATCCCCACTCAAGGGTTCCGTCAGCTTTCTCATAAATCATTACTCCAATCAACGGAATGGCTGTCGGGACAATCTTAACCTTTACCATGTAAGCTCCATTATTGGAAGTAGCATAATGTTTCCAGCTTTCCCCGGTCACTTTATTATGAATGGCCAACCAGAAATAAGCCTCTCCACTCAAGAATTCGATATTTTCAAAAGCAACTTCCCAAGAAAGTTTCAGGCTAGTTCCAATAGTATCACCTCCCATTACCCACGCATACTCGTAATCATTAGGATTCGTCCCCTCTTTAAAGGTAATTTTAGGATCTATCTCTAAAAGTTCTCCCTCAGACAAAGAGATACGTCCGTAAGAACTTCCCGGAATTTCTACTCCGGTCACGGAATCAATGCCCGTCCACTCGGTATAGTTATAACTCCCCTTGTCCTCGTAACATCCCGTAATGATCAGCATCAAGACAAAGGACATACATATAAAATTTTTTATCACTTTCATAGACTTGTTTTTTCAATATTCTATCGTTCCTTTAAATACTACCAATTCACCATTGTCATATGTCGGATTATTTTCAAACCATTCGTAAGTTTTCTTCGCATAGGCGTAGAGTATTGCCTTATTAGGAGCTTTCCAGTTTTCTTCTAATATACCATTCAGTTCAATGAACTTTTCCGCTTTCACGGATGAATAAGTTCCACCGTAAGTATCTAAAGAATTTGTCCGCCAGAGCGTGGGCTGACTACTTAATCCCACACCAGATACGTTTACAATCATGTACTGATAAAAATCCAAACCACGTACAAAGTACTCATTAGGGACCAATTCTATATATATTCTTCCTTCAACCGCATCGTCTTTTACTGCTTGCACATTGATTTTCATCACAGTTGAATCAATATATCGTCCTGCACGGAATAATTGTGTAGTTTCCAAAGTATAATGAGTATTCTCCGTAATACCGTACGTTTCTTCCGGATTCACTCGCAATTTATATTCACGATCTTGATCAGAAACCGATCCTGCAACACGAATTGGAATATAAAAATCAGCCACTTCTTTTCCCCCACTGAACACGGAAGAAAATTGAAGGCTATCATACTTGTAAGTCGTGGAAAGATACTGGTATTTAGGAAAATTCAAACTATTTTGCTCCTCCTTAAAAATCATGATATCATCTCTACTGCAGGCATTTATACAAATACCGAGTAACAAACAAAAAATCAATAGTTTTATAGTCTCCATCATTTCTCGTTTTTAAGTTAATACGTTCTTCCACCATCAAACTCCGTCATCGGAATATCCGGAGTATATTTTTCAACCGACATGGTAATCACGCCACTTGTAGCATACCCCTTTTCAATTTCCGGCACATTACGCCGTTTATACGCATAGAATACCTGCCCATCCCCGATCATTTCACGTCGATATTCTTTTAATATTTCCGAGATAATCGCCTCTTTATCATCACTCGTGAATATTCCTCCGTTACGAGAGTGTTGTAAAATATTCAACAAACGAATCGCCTCTCCCGTAGAAACAGATTCCGCCGCTCCTTCTGCCGCGATCAGGTACATTTCTCCTAATTTCAACATTGAAACAACAGGTCTCGGGAAAAGAGCCAAATCTTTCTTCAATGTAGGACGTTCATATTTTGCCAAATACATACTTGAGCCGGAACCTTTTTTCCAAGCCGTAATGCGGATGTCGCCCGTGGAAGAATAGAATTTCGGATAACGGGTTGATTGTAACCGGAAACGTTCATAATAAGAATTCCCCGTTTTGTGATCCTCTTCGATATAATCCCCCAACTCATCGACAAGTAAACCAAAGATATTTTCCATGGGACAACTCCGATTCACGTAATTATTACCGGAATCCGTACTCCCCAAATCTTCATTCGTCAAGAATCGAATACCCAGATTTTCTGCCGCTCCAATAACTTCCATGGCTGCATCATAAGCAGCTTTATACTCCCCTTTAAAAAGGTAAACCCGTGCTTGCAATGCTCTTACCGCATAATAGTTCATCTTATATTTTCGTTCACTTTTTAAAACGGTTGTATTGTAAGTCTTCCCGGAAGAAATCGGGTCAGTATCTTTCAATAGTTTTTCTGCACGCTCCAAGTCTCCGATCAAATAACCCAATATTTCATCAGATGATGAGGAAGGGGTAAATTCCATTCCAAAATCCGTTTTGTACGGAATCCGTTTCTGTGTTTTTCCTTCCTCCGTCAGATAAGGAGGCTGGAACAGACGCAACATATCAAAATGGATATAGGCTCGCAAAGCAAGAGCTTCTCCCAACACAACATCTCTCGCACCCTCCTCAAAAATCGAAGAATCTTGCTTTTCTAAATTAGCAATCAACTCATTGGCGTTTGCTATGGCATTATAGGAAGCTTTCCACATCCCTGTTATTGCATCTTCCACTTGATTATAACGAGTTGCCCGTTCATAATAATAAGTTGCCAACCCGTTAAACCACCCCTGATCATAATAAGGCTCAATAAATGAAGCTTGATACATAGATAATGTCTGTCCCATGATTTCAACGGAACTAACCGTCATATGTTTTCCATAGGCGCTTTTACCTGCCATCTTCACGTATATACCGGCTAATGCCGAATAATAACCGTCTTCATTGTCAAAAATCCCCTCTTCCGTCATTTGAGACTTCGGAAGTACATCCAGCCAATCTCCACAAGAACTAAACAGAAGAAGTCCGAATGTTATAGTTAGTAAAACACATATTTTCTTCATACACTTTCTCTTTTAAAAATTAGCTTGTAATGAAAAATAAAAGGTTCGGGCAAACGGGTAAGACAATCCTCGTTCTTGCTTAATCGTTGAAACATAGAACAGATCATTTGTTGAAAGTGAGAACTTTAACAATGAAATGCCAAGTACCTGCAAATCATTCGCATTTAACGTATAACTCAATCTGGCCGATGTCATGGACAAGAAATCGTCTTTTTGAACAAAACGAGACGTGGGTTTTAATTGACTTGTATTTCCATACCCGCGATACTTTGCAACATCTCCCGGTTTTGTCCAACGCTGGGTTAAAGCCCGGCGATCTGCATTTTGAGCAAAATTACCTCCTTCTATCTTCTCGTACAAAGTCTTGTTATAACGATCCGCCCCGAAAGAATACTGGAAATTAGCTCCGAAACTCCAACGCTTATAGTCAACATTAAGACCAAAATACCCTTTCAAGGTCGGCTCCGTGTTCCCAACGACAACTTGATCTGCCGCATTCCATTGGAATGTCTGAACACCATCTTCCGTTACAAAAATCTCCTGCCCTGTTCCCGGATCAATTCCCATTGAACGCACGGCAAAAATCGAATTTAAAGATTGCCCTTCCTCAAATAAGAATATTCGTTCCAACTGAGTATACCCTGCATAATTCAAATGAGCTGTCTGATTTTCTTTAATTACCTCATTATAATCTCTTAATGCATCAGAAATATTTAACAGCTTATTCTTGTTATGAGCTCCATTCACAAAAGCATTGACAATCCAACCATTCTTCTTGATCGGGGTTATACTCAGACTAAATTCATACCCTTGGTTACGTACTTTACCCATATTCGCTTTATAAGTAGAGAAACCGGTAGAAGGTAAAATCGCAATATCCGTCAAATTGTTTTTGGTTATATTTGAGTAGTAATTAAAATCCAAATTCACTAAACCTTGTAATAAACTAAATTCCAATCCGATGTTACGATTTAAAGTTGTTTGCCATTTCAATTCCGGGTTTGCAATCGACATAATCTCGGCTCCCATAACCCCATCATACATTTTCAAGAAATTATAAAGTGTCATGATCTGACTCAATTGGAAATTCTGGTTTCCCACGGTACCAATATTTGCCCGAACAGCCAGATTTTCAAACCAGCAATGAGTTCTCATAAATTTCTCATTATAAATATTCCAACGAACTCCGGCCGACCAGAAAGGTGCAGAACGTTGTTTACTCGCGAAGTTAGATGAACCGTCTATACGTCCCGTCAAGTCTATCAAGTAACGATTATCCCATGAATAATTGAAATTCGCAAACATCCCGGCTGAACGAGAAATAGAACTACTTCCCGAAGGCCCTGTATAGGAATCAAATTGCACAGCGTAAGAAGGGTATCCTAGAGGATCATCCAAGAAACCAACGGTCTTGTATGCATCACTCTCAGAATTCGTCTCTTTCAGTTCTCCCCCCACGATTCCTTGTACCAAATGTCTCCCGAATGACTTGGTATATGAAACATTTATGCTACCATAATAGTCAAATTGGGATGAATTTGTCATCGTATAAGTTCCCCGTTTGTAGATATTTTCCAAATTATATCCATCATTTGTTTCCTCCCCGTCTGTCACGGACGTATAGTCAAAGAAATCCGCAGAAAGAGGAGAACGATACACTTCGGCTTTATCCTGTACATTACTAATCGAGAAAGTACTTCTTACTCTTAATCCCTCTATTACTTCCCAGTTTAATCCCAGATTGTAAGTCAGATTCGTGGTCTCCCCTCGACTGAAACTATTTAGGTATTTAGCTTCATAAAGCGGATTTAATTGGGCAGAAAAAGTACTTCCCGTAAAATCCGGAGCAGGCAGTCCCTCGTAAGCAGGAATATTCTCGTAAGAAAGCCTGGGGAAGTATTTCCCATTCTCATCTTTCATCCGATAGATAGGTAACAAATTTGAATACGTTGAGAAACTTCCATAAGGAGAATCTGTATTTTTCACTAAAGCGACTTGTATGTCACTTGTTATTTGCACATGAAGATCATTGTACAATAACTTCAAGCCAGCTCCATAACGATCTCGCTTCGAACCTTTCATGACACCATTACTCGGAGCTGCCGACAAGTTTACTTGATAACGCATGCTTCTTCGGTCTTTTTCACCAAACCGTACACCACCTTCCAACATCAAAGAATGGGAATGTTGAACAGATGTCTGAAGTGGCTGAGACAACCAATAGGAATCCACACCATTCTCGACCTCTTTAGATAGTAAGGAGTACAAATTCTGACGCCCCGGATTTCCCCCGACCAAATCTTCATAAATATTCGTAGAGGTATTATCTCCTTTATTTCCATTATTGAAAAGCTGGGCTTTTTCAAAATACTCCAATAATTCAGACGCATTCATTAAATTATAAGAAGTCAAGTCAGGCACCTGAATACTTCCGTTGAAGGTGTAAGAAAAACGTAATTTTCCACCTTCCGGAACTTTCGTTTCAATCACAATGACACCATTAGCAGCACGGGAACCATAGATAGATGCTGCCGCTGCATCCTTCAAAATCGTCACGGATTGTACCCGATTCATATCCAAGTCAAATACTTGTTGAACAGTAATCTGAAAACCATCCATAATAAAAATCGGTAAAGAAGTATAGGTCTGCAAGTTTCCCTGTGAAATGTCAGGCATACTATTCTGGCCCCGAATTTCTATTTTGTCCGGAACTCTATTAGGGTCAGACCCAAACATTCCTTCATCATCCAAAACGGCAAAGGATGGATCAAATACTTTCAGAGCGGCAAACAGATTTGTCGGGTTAACCTTACGTAAATCGTCTCCTTTCACTTGCACGGCTGTTCCCGTAAAACTATTCTTTGCTTTCGGCACATACCCTGTTACGATAACCTCATCCATTTCTGTCGCTTCTTCCACCATCGTAACATCTATTTTTATCCGTTTTTTTATCGCTACCGATTGTGTCTTCATTCCGATAAAAGAGAAAACCAATTCTCCATCTAGGGCTGGAACTAAAATCCGGTAAAAACCTTTTTCGTCAGTAGCCCGCCCTAATGTAGGCGTACTCTTGTAAATGACGGTTACCCCCGGTATAGGCATACCTTTCTTATCTTTTACAAAACCTGTAATTTCTAAAAGTTCCGGTTGAATTTTAACCGTAAGCGGTTTCAAATTGGATACAACGATCGTTTTATTTACAAGTTTATATGTCATATCCAAAGGGGTAAGCAATGTATGTAATGCACTGTCCAGCGACACATCCGTCACTCGTATAGACACTTTTTGTTTGGCATCCACCAATTCATTATTATAAAATACTTTATATCCGACTTGTTGCTGAATCATCATAAACACAGATTCCAATTTCACATTTTGTACATTCAGATTCACCTTTGTCGTTTGGGCATAACTCTGGGATACCATTGCTCCCTGCAAAAAGAGGAACAAGCAGATTCCCAAAATAACTTTCAGGATATATCCCTCTCTATTCCTGATCTTGATCAAATTATCTAATTTTTCCTTCATCATCTTATTCCATTTACAATTCCATAAATAGAGTTAATTCACAGGAATCGGCCACACATATTTAGCCTTTGTCATCTCTATACTCCGGCCATCATAAGACGGAATAGAGGATAAATTCCAACGTTTATAGCAATAGAACAACTGCCCTTCTCCCAAAAATTCCCGTATATACTGCCTTTCAATCTCTTCCATGAGTTCCGTGACCGTAGAAGTTTCCACGATAGAAGTCTTGGAGAAACGCTTATCCACAAACGTGCTCAAGTAATAATACGCCCCGGAGATGTCATTCAATTTTAAAGCGGACTCGGCACCTATTAAATAGATCTCTCCTAACTTGATATAAGGTACTTGTTGCGGAGCTCCACTAAACACGGCAATACTTAAACTATCGTATTTGGGAAGTAAGTTTTGTAAAGTATTATTCATTGATCTGAAACGAATATCATCAGGAGCTTCCAATTTCCATACCTCT